>DASXUM010000058.1:0-2135 GCA_036504835.1 Candidatus Nanopelagicaceae bacterium | reverse complement strand
CTTTTCATGTGGTCGATGTACTCGCTGCTCCGAAAGCTTTCGACCAATTCATGGTTGATCATGGGAGCCAGCGTTGCTTATGCGCTCTCTCCGGTTTCTATCGCGTCGATCAATTCGGGACGCCTTGGCACCATTGCGACTTTGATTATCGGACCGCGTCTAGTCATGTTCATGGTGAGAGTGCGAAAGAGCGAGGATCTTCAGTGGCGGAGCATCTATGGCTTTAGCCTGCTGGTGGGCGTGTTGATGGCCTTTAGTGTTCAGGCCTATCTGGGAATAGTCCTTATCTACTGCCTCGGATTGTTTAGGGAAATTCGCGAATATCGCTCTGGCTCCAATCGGAAACTCCTTTTTGAAAGACTCCTCAAGAGAGGGGTCTTGATATTCACGCCATTTCTTCTCTGCCTCCCATGGTCATTTGAAGCACTTGTGCACCCCAGTCGATTACTGCTGGAGCCAGGTCTGCTATTACCTGGAGGTGGGCCGAATTTGGCATTCCTGGCAAATCCAGGGGGACCCGGATCAATTCCGTGGTGGGTAATAAGCCCGGTGACCTTCGTTCTGATCATCGCGAGTTTGTCGTCCGGCATGGCGCGGAAATATGCCGAAACCGGTCTGGCATTTTTACTTGTAGCAACGGGTTTAAGTGTCCTATCTATCTCGGGACATTCAAGCGGTGCCAAGGAAGATCTTTGGACCGGCTCGTTGCTGGGCTACGCGACGATTGCCGCACTCTGCGCGGGTGTGGTGATACTCAACGGTTTGCGGCAGCGATTGGCCAATGTCCATTTTCATTATCGGCACGTACTCGCGGGCTTGGCAATCGCATCGACCTTGATATACAGCATCTCGGCGTCGGCTTGGGTCGTGACGACTGGTGCCGATTCTCCAGTCCGTGCAAATCAGCCTTCGATATTGCCGCCATTTTTAGCGGTGACACCAGGAGTGAAGACGTTGGTACTTCGCAACGTGTCCTCCGCAGAAACGATTTCATTCTTCATTGCCCGCGAAAGCGATGCGATATTGGCAGACCCAGATATTGCACCGAATCCTTCACCTGAAATTGACGTGGCGGTAAGAGGAATTGTTGACGGTACCGGCATAAGCAGTAGCAAGGTTCTGGCTGGATACGGGATCAAGTATTTGTTTATGAAGAATCCGGTTGACACCCAACTTGCGAGAGCTGTCGATGGGTTAGGCGGTTTCATTCGTACCTCGTCGACGCAGGCCGGAATCGTCTGGCGAGTGGCAGGAATCAGTGATCGTTTGGTCTTCACTGATGCGGCTGGGAAGTCGGTCGCCTTGCCTAGTGGCGACATATCGGCTCGCGTTGCTAGCCCAGGAGCAGGGACTCTCACCCTGGCAGAAAACTACGACACCTCCTGGCAAGTCATCCAGAACGGAAAACGCCTGGTTCGTTCCAAGAATTCGTTTGGGATGCCGCAATTTGCCGTTCCTCAAGCCGGAGAATTCTCGCTGATCCACGACGGCACTTCGAGGAGGGCCTGGCTTTCACTTCAGATGATCGTCTTCCTTAGCGTCCTTATGATGATTGTTCCGAGTGGGCGTCGCCGTCGAGAAATTTCCCTCCAGGAGATCGCATGAAAATCAGACGCGCTTTAGCGATTCTTGGGATCATTGCGATCACACTCACTGGTGCAAATTTGTTCAAGACGACTGGTGCCAAGCTCAGTTTCTCCCAGAGCTATCCCGCAGTTGTCTGTCCGCCCACCGATTCCAATGTCACATCCCAAGTTTCGGTAGCGTCGAAATCAACGCCGTATCGAAAGATCGTAGGCAAATCTGTCGCTCTCTCGCCGATCAAGACTGTTCGCTATTCCGCGAATAAGGATGCAATCCTTCTGGATCAGGGAGAAGTGAGTTCGATCGCTTGGCAGGGTCTATCTGGCGTGTGGGCAGGTTCAACCCTCTGTCGGGCGCCACAAGGAGACCAGTGGTTCGTAGGTGGAACCGGCGATGTAACTGGCAAGGGCCGTTTATATGTAGTCAATAGCGGACTCAGCGACGCAATTGTCGATGTGATGGTGTGGAGTGAAAGCGGTGCTCAATCCGGAAAGGTGCTGACGGTGCCGGCAAATTCCTCGACCAGAGTCTCACTGGACCTTCTTGCAGCA
>DASXUM010000057.1:0-8206 GCA_036504835.1 Candidatus Nanopelagicaceae bacterium | reverse complement strand
ACCGATGTCCAGTTGTTCGGTGGTAGATCACCGTTGGGGCCTTTGCCATCCACGAAGTGATAGCGAGCCCGTTCTGGTGAACCTGGAGCTGCCTTGAGGGCTGCCTGAAACCACGCATGCTTGTCGCTGGAGTGGTTCGGGACGATATCGACGATAAGACGAATTCCATGCTCGTGTGATTCTTTGATCAACCGCTCGGCATCAGCGAGTGTTCCGTAATCAGGCTCAATCGCCATGTAATCGGCGACGTCATAGCCATGATCGATCTGCGGAGATGGATACCAGGGGGTGATCCAAATTGCGTCAACCCCGAGTTCCTTCAGATAAGGAAGCCGAGTGCGAATGCCTTCGACATCGCCTTTGCCATCGCCGTTTGAATCCGCGTAAGAACGAATGTAAATCTGGTACGTAACGGCATCACGCCACCAGAGTCTTTTATCGCGTGGAACTGTCTGCAACGTCATGTATTTCCTTCGGTCGGGTCTGCCAGATACTGGGACAGAAATTCACGCTCTTCGTCATTGAGCGGGCGCGACTTCTTGGTTTCCATCGATACTGCTACTTGCACTGTTGTTATCTTCGAAAAGACTACGCCGTCTCGTGAAATCACATACAGAAGGTCAAAGGACGCGGTTCCAAGCCTGGTTACGGAAATGGCAATATCCAGATCAATTGCCACGTCATAAATCGGCTCGATGAAATCCACTTCTGCTCGGGCAACCACCATGTCGGCCAGCATTGGCTTCTCGCCGTTGCGCTGTCTTGAGAACCACATGAAATCAGAGCGGGCCTCTTGCGCGAATGTGAGATATGCGGCGTTGTTCACATGATTGAACGCATCAAGATCATCCCATCGAACATGCATTGAATAGTGGTGAAGCATCAGCGGGTCAGCTTTCTGTACGTGACCCGGTGCGGACGAGCAGCATCAACACCAAGTCGTTCGATCTTGTTCTTCTCATAGGACTCGAAGTTACCTTCAAACCAGAACCATTGTGATTCGCCTTCGTAGGCAAGAATGTGGGTTGCAACACGGTCTAGGAACCAACGATCGTGCGAGATGACTACCGCACAACCTGGAAACTCTAGAAGTGCATTCTCGAGCGAACCTAAAGTCTCGACGTCCAAGTCGTTGGTTGGCTCATCTAGCAGCAACAGGTTGCCGCCCAACTTCAAAGTCAATGCAAGGTTTAGGCGGTTCCGCTCACCACCCGATAGGACTCCTGCTTTCTTCTGCTGGTCAGGGCCCTTGAATCCGAATGCTGACACATACGCTCGGCTCGGCATTTCGACCTGTCCAACTTTGATGAAGTCCAGACCGTCGGAGACGACTTGCCACAAGGTCTTCTGCGGATCGATCCCTCCACGTGACTGATCAACGTAGGAGATTTTGACGGTCTCGCCGATCTTTATCATTCCGGAATCCGGTTCCTCGACACCAAGGATCGTCTTGAAGAGCGTCGTCTTGCCGGCACCGTTGGGGCCAATGACTCCGACAATGCCGTTACGGGGAAGAACAAAACTGAGGTCGTCGATGAGGAGTCGATCGCCGAAGCCCTTCGATAGGTGTTCGACGTCCACGACGATATTTCCAAGGCGCGGCCCCGGTGGAATCTGAATTTCTTCGAAATCGAGCTTTCGCATCTTGTCCGCCTCAGCAGCCATCTCCTCGTAACGAGCAAGACGTGCCTTCGATTTTGCTTGGCGTCCCTTGGAGTTCTGCCGCACCCATTCAAGTTCTTCGGTGAGACGCTTCACGCGCTTGGCGTCCTTCTGCCCCTCGATCTTCAACCGCGTGGACTTAGTCTCAAGGTAAGTCGAGTAATTGCCTTCGTAAGGATACGCGCGCCCTCTATCGAGTTCGAGAATCCATTCGGCGACGTTGTCCAGGAAGTATCTATCGTGCGTGATGGCAACAACGGTGCCGGGATACTTGCTCAGATGCTGCTCGAGCCATTGGACCGATTCTGCATCGAGGTGGTTTGTCGGCTCGTCGAGCAAGAGCAGATCAGGCTGCTGAAGCAGCAACTTGCAGAGGGCTACGCGGCGACGTTCTCCACCCGAGAGAACCTTCACGTCGGCATCTGGTGGCGGACAGCGCAGGGCGTCCATCGCCTGTTCGAGTTGAGAATCAAGGTCCCACGCATTGCGATGATCTAGCTGCTCTTGGAGATTTCCCATCTCGGCAAGCAACTTGTCATAGTCTGCATTGGGATCGGCCATCTCTTCGCTCACCGCATTAAAGCGGTCCATCAACGCAATGGTCTCTGCCACACCTTCTTGGACGTTCTCCAAGACGTTCTTTTCATCATTGAGCGGCGGCTCCTGAAGGAGAATGCCCACGGAATATCCGGGCGACAGAAATGCCTCACCGTTAGAGGGTTGCTGGAGTCCTGCCATGATCTGCAGGACGGTCGATTTACCTGCTCCGTTGGGGCCTACAACGCCGATCTTGGCCCCGGGATAAAAGGCAAGGGTGACATCATCCAGAATTACTTTTTCACCATGCGCTTTGCGCGCCTTTTTCATCGTATAAATGAACTCAGCCATGGAATGAAACCTTAGTGGTTCCACCCGTTAGACTCCGTATCGAAAACTTAGTCCCAGCGCCTGTAGCTCAGTCGGATAGAGCACCCGCCTTCTAAGCGGGTTGTCGCAGGTTCGATTCCTGCCAGGCGCACCACGTTTTCGAGGTTTTTCAGCAAAGCCGAACTTTTATAACGGCCTTGTTAAAGCGCGGGGCTCAGCCGATTTTTGCAATCTGAGCCTTATCAACCGCTAGCAAGGGGCCAGTAATCGTGGCGAACTCCAGCGAAGGATTTGAGGTGGGGCACTTCGGATCCAGAATGTAATTCAGGAAACTCTTGAGTGCGGCACCGTTCTTACTTGTCGTGTCGACGAGGGCGTAGGAAACAATTCCCAACGGGTAAGCATTCGAAATCGTCGTGCCGTAATTGAACGTCAGGTATCCGTTCGCATTGACAGTGGCCGCGCCGAGAAAAGCTGAAGTCCCAGCAGCGTCGGGTGATTGGTAATTGCCCGCTGCATTCTTGATATCAGCGATGGACAGTCCTGCCGCCTTCGCATAGCTCTTCTCTGCATAGGTGATCGAATCTGGCGTGCTTCCGGCAAGGGCAGTGACACCAGATGATCCCGCAGCACCTACGACTCTTCCAAGGTTCGATGCCGAATCAATTGCACCTGGGAAACCTGACTTGAAGTCATTGCTCCCGAGTTTGGTCCAGACAGTTGGCGCCATGCCGTGCATGAAATTCGTGAAGTTGCCCGTCGTTCCAGATGCGTCAGAACGGTAGATCACCTTGATTGGGCTGGACGGCAGTGTGACGCCTGCATTCTCGGCGACGATAGCCGAATCGTTCCATTTGGTGATGGTTCCCCCGAAGATTCCTGCAATGGTGGACGCCGACAATTTGAGAGGTTGCGAGACATTCAATTTGTACATGACGGCAATGGGCGCCGCGATTACCGGAACGTGAATAACCGTCGCGAGACGGGTGGTCGCAGTATGTGGCGTGTCAGAGAAGTTGAAATCGTTGATGCCTTTGTCAGATGCGGTACGACCAGCACCTGAGCCGCCTCCGGTGTAGGTGTAGGTGTTACCAGAGGCCGTGCTGTAACCGGCCTTGCAAGCATCTAGAAGCGGAATCGCAAAGGTAGAGCCAGAACCCGTCAAGTTGACGCCTGCCGCAGTTTTCGTCGGCGATGGTTTCGCAGCAAACAAGAGTGCGGCAACGATCGCGGCAATAAGAATAAGGATTGCAAATATCCATTTTTTGGTCATCTTCATGAACTTCCCCCAATGGGTTTATGACGCTAGGACGATCGTACTCGGAACAGCATGTGCCCATCCTGGGTGAGAATGACAAGAGGCGGCCGACCGGAATCGACCGCCTCTTTCAACCTACTAGGGGTCTAGAGGGTGTACTTATCCAATCTTTGCTATCTGTGCTTTGTCCAGTGCAAGAAGGGCACCAGTAATCGTGGTGTACTCCAAGGATGGGTCAGCAGAGGCGCACTTTGGGTCCAGCATGTATGTCATGAGGGCTTTGACCGCCGCCGCATTCTTGGTCTTGGTGTCAACGAGGGCGTAGGAGACGATTCCGAGCGGGTAAGCACCTGGATCGGTCGTTGCGTAGTTGAAGGTCAAGTAGCCGTTATCCGCCACAGCCGCAGCTCCGAGGAATGCAGAGGTTCCCCCGCTATCTGGTGCCTGGAAATTACCAGCGGCGTTCTTGATATTGGCAACTCCGAGACCAGCTGCCTTCGCATAACTCTTCTCATCGTATGTGATGGAGTAGACGGTCTTTCCTGCAAGGGCTGCCACTCCGGCAGAACCGGTAGCACTGACGATTCGACCCAGATTGTTCATGTCGTTGAGGTTTCCCGGAAAGCTAGCCGCAAAGTTGTTGTTGCCGGACTTGGTCCAGACGGAAGCAGCGGTGCCATGAAGGAAATTGGTGAAGTTGCCCGAGGTGCCAGAAGAATCTGCCCGGTAAATAACCGTGATCTTCTTGTTTGGCATCGTCATGTATGTCTTAATCGTGCGAGTGTTCTGGACAATCGGCTTGCCGGACTTGTCTTTGGCGACCGAGCCATCCTTGGCCTTCTTGTAAGTCACTTGAACAATTGAACGGTTGTTGTCAGCGACGATTGCTGGGTCATTCCACTTGGTGATCGTTCCACCGAAGATGCCGGCAATTGTCGTAGGAGAAAGATTAAGAGTCTTCTTAGTATTGAGGTGATACATAACCGCAATCGGTGCCGCAATCACGGGGATGTGAATTACGGTCGCAAGACGCGATGATGCAGTGTGCGGAGTGTCAGAAAAGTTAAAGTCATTGATGCCTTTGTCAGATGCGGCGCGACCTGCACCGGATCCGCCACCTGTGTAGGTGAAGCTGTTCCCTGTGGCATCGGAGAAGCCTGCCTTACAGGAATCGAGCAACGGAATCGCGAATGTTGATCCAGCGCCAGTTAGATTAACTGCAGCTGATGCTGACTGAGTCGCAAAGAGAGTGATTGCTACTGCAGCCACTGCAATCTTCAAGGACTTCTTAATATTCATGTACTTCCCCTCATAGGATTCGATTGACTTACAAGGCAGAATGTATGGAAACGTTCTGAACTGTTGGGTCCGAAACCCGAAACAGGGGCTGACGGCAAGATGAACAAATGGTGTCGGTTTAGCCGAAACGCCCCGTCACATAATTCTCAGTACGAATGTCCTTTGGCCGAGAGAAGATCTCGCCTGTGGGACCGAATTCAACCATCCGACCCGGACCGCCCTCTGAGAGCAAGAAGGCCGTGTAATCGGAGACACGCGCTGCTTGTTGCATATTGTGAGTGACGATGATGATGGTCATAGTTGATGCCAGATGCGAGATCGTCTCCTCAATTCGAAGGGTTGATCCCGGATCTAGTGCCGAACAAGGCTCATCCATCAGCAGAACTTCCGGCCTCACAGCCAGCGATCGGGCGATACATAAACGCTGTTGCTGACCACCCGAGAGAGAGCCACCATAGGAACTCAACCGGTCTTTCACTTCATTCCAGAGACCTGCGCGCTCGAGGCACTCCTCGAGGAGATCGTCCTTGTTATCGACTTTGAGTTGCGCCAACTTCAAACCAGCAAGCACGTTCTCGGAAATCGTCATTGATGGGAACGGATTTGGCTTCTGGAAGACCATGCCGATTTTCAAACGGATCTTGGTGACGTCTGTACCGGGTGCATAAATGTCCTCCCCGTTGAGCAAGACCTGGCCGGCCATGGCAGCGCCTGGGATGAACTCATGCATCCTGTTGAGAGTGCGGATAAAGGTCGATTTACCGCATCCGGAAGGCCCGATGAGAGCGGTAACTGTGCCCGACCAGAAGTCCAACGACATATCTTCGAGAACCATCCGGTCGCCAAACCACGCGTGGATGTTGCGAGCCTCAAGTCCAACTCCCTGCACTTGAGTGTTCACAGTTTTCGACTCGAACCGCCGGCGAGCAACGTCGCCGAGTGTGGAGACCAGCCCTTGGGGGCGGTTCTCTGAAGTCATATCTCTCTCATCACTCACTTGCTCGACCTTCTTTCACTCAACAAGCGGGCTGCTGCAAAAAGCACCAGAACAATTACCAACAGAACCAAGATTGCCGCCCATGCGCGTGTGATGGATTCAGGAGTTCCGACGGCATATGACTTCCAAATGTAAAACGGCAGCGATCCCATCGGACCATGGAATGGGTCGCCATTCACCTTGTCTCCACCTCCGGTGAGAAGGAGGATCGGTGCAGTTTCACCCGCAATACGCGCGACTCCCAAAATCATTGCCGTCACCAGACCACTGCGTGCCGCAGGCACAACAACCATCGCAACGGTGCGCCAATGTGTTCCACCAAGTGCTACACCGGCTTCACGCAGATCGTTAGGGATAAGGAGGAGCACTTCCTCCGATGTGCGCGCCACAGTTGGAATCATCAGAATCGAAAGTGCAAGAGAGCCAACAAAGCCCGAATAACCCTTCGTTATTGGATACACGACAGCGGAGAGGATGAAGAGTCCGGCAACGATGGAGGGAACCCCACTCATCGCCTGCACAAGGAATTTGATCGGTCGCATGAAGCGTCCGCGAATCTCCGTCATGTAAATTGCCGTGAGTATTCCCAATGGCACACTGATGATCAGCGCGACGAGAACAAGAATCGCCGTACCTGTCAGCGCATGAAGCAGGCCACCTTGATTTATCGGATCAGTCACTGCATTGAGTGCCATGTCGTGCGTGAAAAGTCCCAAATGGATTCCGCGATATCCGCGGATGAAAACCGTTGCAAGGATGCTGATAATCGGAAAGACCGCAACTGAAATACCCAACGCAACGACAGCTCGCGCAATGGCGTCCTTTGCTACGGAGAATCCGCGGGAGATCAAGTTCAGCGAGAAATCAAATACCGTAAAGGCGACAAAAAAGACGAAGGCATAGGCCAATTTTCCCTTCATCGGTGTCGCCGCTACGACCGCGTACGAAGTAGCTATTGCGGCAATAAATACCAGGGCTGAATTCAATCGTTGGCGAGGGGAAGCCTGCCAAGGCTTCTGCGGTTTAATCGCGACTACGGAGGTCATCGGCCTTTACCTCCGGATCGGCGGACCACGAGATCGGCGCCGAGGTTCACGAGCAATGTCAACAAGAAAAGAACTAGTCCTGCCGCCATCAATGCCTTGATTTCCTGCGGTCCCGCTTCTCCGAATTTCAACAAGATCATGGATGCGACGTTGCCGCCTGCGCCGAGGAGGACGTGCCAGTTCACCTGGTAGACGATGTTGAGCACCGTGTAGACCGCGACAGTCTCGCCCATCGCTCGACCAAGACCCAGCATCGCGCCACCAACGATTCCACTTCGTCCGTACGGAAGAACTACGGCGCGAATCATCGACCAGCGCGTCGCACCTAGTGCGTAAGCAGCTTGGATTCGGTCAAGCGGGGTCTGGCTGAAAACTTCACGGGCAATTGAGGTGATGATCGGGATGATCATGACGGCAAGAACAAGTCCTGCGATAAACGGCGAGCGCGTGAAGATTGGCGGGTCGACTTTGAAGATTGGTATGAACCCAAGGAAGTGATGAATCAACTTTGCCCAATACTCCGCAGTCGGCATGAGGATGAAGAAACCCCAGAGTCCGAAGAGGATTGAAGGGAAGGCCGCCATGAGGTCAACCACTGCCACCATGATCTTCTTAAGGAAGGGCGGAGCATAGAAATTGAGAAAGAGAGCCGAGAGCACTGAGATTGGCACTGCCACAAGAATCGCAATGAATGCGCAGAGCACCGTGCCAACGAGCATTGCGGCGATTCCGAACTTCGTCGCCTTGGGGTCAATGTTGCCGGCACTGTCTTGAACTACTTGCCATGTGCTACCGGTGATGAAATGGATCCCCTGCGAGCGCAGAACCGAATAACCCTGGAATGCTAGGAAGAAGAAGATCAACGCAAGGATCAATAGCGACGAGAGCGCCCCGGTGGAGACGACTCCGTGGAAGACGCGATCGGAGAACCGAGGCTTAGTGGTGATCTCCCTTTTTTCTGGGATTCCGCCTTCTGTCGCGGAAACCAGAGTCTGGGACACAAGGCGATCCTGCTCGCTCCCAGGTGAAATTACGTGGAAGTCAGGTTAATGGAAGGTGAACGGAGGGTGAAAACCC
>DASXUM010000056.1:0-2269 GCA_036504835.1 Candidatus Nanopelagicaceae bacterium | reverse complement strand
ACAGTGGTTTCGCGCGCACTTCCAGTGTTAGAAGACCTTGGAGCTTCGGTCACAGCAGACAAGCCGCGAATTTCCGATCCCTTCAAGACGTTGATGCCGATAAGTGCGGCTGACTTACGTCTTGCCTTGCGTGGGTTATCTTCGGCTGCCCGTGATGAACTCTTTCCAGAAACGCTTGTAGAATTGGATGACTATCCCGAGATTTCTGCGTCAGACTTTGAAGTTGTTCTGAGCCAGTTGCGCCAACTTCGCGCAGTTGTGGCGAATTTCTTTGATAATTACGACCTCATGGTTATGCCTGCAACGGCGGTACCTGCCTACCCGCTGCGACAGCCACCGACCCGCATCGGTTCGAGGGAAGTGAAACCTGGATGGGTCAGTGCAATGCCTTTCGCGGCATTGTGGAATATGACCGGGCAACCAGTTGCGTCGGTCCCGTGCGGTCTGACGCCGGAGGGACTTCCTGCGGGTCTCATGATCGTCGGTCGAGTGGGTGCAGAACTAGATGTGCTGCACGCGTCTGCCGCACTGGAGATCGCTATGCCATGGTCAACTCAAGTGCCTAAGTTCGTTGGGACGCGATGACCAATTTTTCTATTTGGGATCTACTCTGCGTTTACTTCGCTTAACGGACTCGAGAGACGGATTATTCACTCGCATTGGCCCCGTCGAACTCCAGCCCTGCTTGTGAAGTCGTTCGAACCCATCTAGCAAGACATCCAGGGCGAACTCGAATTCAAATTGATCATCGCAACCAGCAACAAGGGACGAAGCATTGTCATGACTTGCACCTTCTGCCATTTTCATAATGTGTGGGTAGCGCACTGAGTATTCCGCGAACATCGCGGCGAGGGTCGCAGGATCAGAAGGCTGCGAGGGAGTCGGGAAAACTTCTTGAATGAACCCCCACATTCTGCTGCCGATTGCGTGCATCGCATGATGCGTCAAATCAGTTGAGAAGCCAGCCTGGAGAAAAATACCGATGAGTGAATCCATGTAATCAAGCACGATGGGGGAGGCATGGGTACGTGATTCGATCACATGCGGCGCCCATGGGTGTCGTAGCAATGCTTGTCTTGCCGAAAGGATTCGATGACGCATTGCGCTCTTCCAATCGGCGTCTGGCAAGAGCGGTTCAATCTCGCGAACCATCGCGTCGATCATTTCATCCAGCAACTCTTCCTTATTCGAAACGTGTTTGTAGATGGCCATCGGAACTACCCCGAGCTCTAGGGCGAGGTAGCGCATGCTCAATGTTTCGATACCCGACTCATCGGCAAGTTTTACCGCTGCTTCCACGACACGTTCGCGGTTGAGCGGGAGGCGACGCGGGGGAGCTTTGCGACTTGACATGTGTACATCGTACACCTAGAGTTTCGATCCTCAAGGTGTACACCGTACGCCTACCTACCGTGGAGAAGGTTGACATGACATCATCGAGAAAAACAGCGAAAATAGCGGCAATTTTCTATCTTCTATCGTGGGTGACCTCGATAGCTGGCCTGGCTTTATACGGGCCGATCCTTGATCACACCACCTACAAAATCGGCTCAATTCCCGAATCCCACATTCTCTTAGGGGCCTTCTTGGAGATCCTCTGCGGATTCGCCAACATCGGCACAGCCCTTTCGCTCTACTCAGTTGTTAGACGAGCCAACCAGAGCTTCGCCCTCGGCTACGTTGTTCTTCGCACTCTCGAAGCTGCGATCATCATGGTGGGCGTTCTTCCGCTATTGGCTCTTCTAACTTTGCAAAAAGATCTTCCCAATTCTGCGGGAAGTGCAGGAATCCAAAGCGCTATGGTCGCGATGCACAACTGGTCATTCATCGTTGGGCCTAGCTTGATCTGCGGGATCAACACGATGACGCTCGCATACGTTCTCTATCGATCTGGCCTGGTTGCCAGATTCATCCCAGTGTTGGGACTCCTCGGCGGCGCCCTGGTTTTCTTCTCCGGTTCAGGTCAGATCTTCGGTCTCTTCGGCCAAGTGTCCATACCGACTGTGTTGATGGCTGTGCCGGTATTTGCGTGGGAGATCTCGCTGGCCAGTTTCCTGTTCTTCAAGGGGTTCAAACCTGACGCAGAGGCGCGATTGAACACGACAGCGAACGTAGCTAGTGGAAATCTAGTAATCGTCTAGCCCGATCGGATCCAATGAAAGATCCCCGGCCATCAGTGATGCGCCGGGGATTTCTTGTTTGTAACTCTATGCGACCAATATTGAGCGCTTGGAAAGGCCCATAAAATAGCCATCTATAAGGGTTTTTG
>DASXUM010000055.1:0-23461 GCA_036504835.1 Candidatus Nanopelagicaceae bacterium | reverse complement strand
AGTCGCAATGGTGCCAAGGCGTCCCGAATTGATCGACGCGATAGAAACCGGAGAGAGCGCATAAGCAACGCTGGCTCCCATGATCAACCATGAATTGGTCGAAAGCTTTCGGAGCAGCGAGTACATCGACCACATGAAAAGTAAAGGCGCAACCCAGAACAAGAAGACGATGAGGGCAAAAGCCTTCCCCAAGAAGATGGTTGAAAAGATCGCAAGAATCAATATCCAAGTGGGTGTCGCAGATGACGACCCCATACCAATTTGATGCCACGATTCTCCGTAGCGGCTCCACAGATCACTGGCGCCGACAGGTGTACTAGCGAGAGTGCCTCCGACAAGAGAGCCGTAGCGATGAGCAGACCAAATCGAGGTTATGAGAATTAGAAGTATGACTCCAGAAATCTCTGGGCGCCGAAACGCGGCTCGCCACTGGCTCGCAGATGCCGGTGCAAGTAGATCCTCTTCTTCTGCGGGAGTCTCAAGTGCGCCAGTTGGTTCGGGGGCGGGGGGAAGCAAACTTCTCCGTATCGCCTCGATTGCCCGTAAGAATCCGAGACGAAATTGCGACCAGCGAGGAGGAATGTAGGTAGAGACCACTCGCGATGAGATGAGCCTTTGTTTGCGGCGGAATTTGCGGGCCTCCAGAATGAGACCAGGTCGAAGAAGCAACAGGGCCACAGCGAGAACTTCATCGATGGCGTAACCCGGAAGTTTGGCCAAGAGATAGCCAGCCGCGCGGATCATGGCGCTGGCCAAGAGTTGTATCGAGAGCCAAGGAAGTAGCCACCACGATGAATTGGTCAATAAAACGTATGCAGCATTGCGCCGGTCAAGGATCAGTGGCCGTCGGAAAACCGCGTTCTTGATGTCGAGCTTGCGTCTCTCGGCTGCTGATGCTTCTGCGTGGAAAGCAACCGCATCGGTCACCGCGATGACCTTGTGCCCCGCGACGTGTGCGCGCCACCCAAGATCCACGTCATCTCGGAAGAGTCCTAAGTTGAGATCGAACCCTCCAAGTTCCTCAAATACTTCTCGTCGTATCAGCATTCCTGCAGTGCTTACGGCCAATACTTCTCGAATTCCGTCATGCTGGCCTTGGTCGTATTCGCGTGGCTCAAGACCCGTCCAGCGAGCTCCGTTGTTCGCGATGCTGACGCCGGCCTCAAGTAGATGAGTCCTGTCGTACCAACCGCGCAATTTCGGTCCGGCAATTGCGACCTGCGGTCTGTCCTCAACTGCATCCAGAAGTGCCTGAAGAGCCCCCGGCTGCGGAGCGCAATCGTCGTGGATCAACCAGATCCAATCGTTCTCCCACTCCCCATCGTTGAAATGCGTGGGAAGAGTTTCCAAGCCAGCCGCTACCGCCGCACCGAAGCCGGTATCGCGCGGCAGAGAGACAGATGCAACCCGAGCATTCTTGAGGAGTTTGAGAGAAGAGTCCTCCGACCCTGTATCAACAGCCAAGGTATGGTCGATCGGACGAGTTTGTGAGGCGAGGGAAGCAACAACTTCGGGAAGCCATGTCGCACCATCATGCACGACGAGTAGTGCCGTGACGTGATGGCTGCTGTGTGCGGAGTCAGCCATTGAGACTGCCAGTCCGCGGTTTAGGCGGGACGACGCTTAAGGCGACGACGCTCTCGCTCTGACAAGCCGCCCCAAATTCCGAACCGCTCATCATGGGCAAGGGCATAATCCAAACACTCGCTTCGAACATCACAGGACATGCATACTCGCTTTGCCTCGCGAGTAGAACCGCCCTTTTCGGGAAAGAAGGCTTCTGGGTCGGTCTGAGCGCAGAGTGAGCGCTCCTGCCACGAAAGTTCAACGGTCTCGCCGCTGATGAGTTGGATGTTGGGACCATCAGGTCGAATATCTGACATTCCTACACTCCTCAATACCTTCAATTACTATGGACAAAACGTGGTACTGCACAATCAGAATCTAGTGAACGCGTTGGAAGTGAGCCAAAGGCGCATATCCAATAAGTGAATTACACGCGTGTAAGTCCTTTAAGTCAAGTCATTTTTCGCCTTTACGTGACTTTAATTTCACGCTATAGGGGCAGCAGTCTCGTGATCTCCCCCTGCGAAATATAGGAATCAAGAACTTGCAACTTCGCAGCAACTGTTGTGTCGGCGGCAACGAATGAATTCCGTATCTGGGCGCCGGCAAGCACTTTTGCACCATCGCAAATGATTGAGCGGTCCACCAAAGCGCCGACACCAACGTGCGCGTTGCGACCAATCGCCGATCCCCCGGTCACAATTGCACCGGGCTCAACAATCGAGCCTGCATGTGCCACGTATTCGGGAGATCTATGTTCGAGAGGTACCCCATCGAGAGCACCTCCGTTCGCGACCCCTTGCACCACATCGACAGAGCCCTGCAAAAGCGCCGCAGGTGTGCCGATGTCGATCCAGTATGAATCGTCCACCATGCCGTAGATAGCCTGTCCCCGATCTACGAGATCAGGAAATATTTCTCGCTCAATGCTCACCACTTTGCCCGGGGGGATTTGCTGCACAACCCGAGGATGGAATACGTAGCAGCCCGCATTAATAGTGTTGGCCACTGGTTTTTCCATCTTCTCGAGGAACGCGATGACTCGGCCCTCCTCATCAACTGGCACGCATCCATAGGCTCTGGCATCGGGGACATGCGTGAGATGAAGTGTCACATCGGCGTCAAGGGATTCGTGCATTGCAATCTGCTTGGACAAATCATGTGAACTCAAGATATCGCCGTTGAAAATCACTATTGATTCATCATTGTTGAGGAGTTGTGCCGCATTGCGAATTGCACCGCCTGTCCCGAGAGGCTCCTCTTCAACCGCGTACTGAAGTTTCATTCCCCATTTGGAACCGTCTCCAAAGTAGGGGGTGAAAACGTCTGAGAGATATGACGTCGCCAATACAAGGGAGGAAATCCCGGCGCGTTTGGCCATGGCCAATTGATGCTCGGTGACCGGCAGACCCGCAATCGGAAGCATCGGCTTTGGGACGGTGCGCGTCAACGGCATCAAGCGAGTACCAAACCCGCCGACCAGAAGAATTGCTTGCGCCATAATCCGTCGAGTCTACTTAGATTCACTCACCCGTAGAAACTGGTCGTTCTGAGGAATTGCTGTACTGGGACCACGATCCTGGGAAGAGTCTTCCTTTACCTAGGCCGACAAACTCCATCGCCAGCAAGTTGTGGCAAGCGGTCACCCCCGAACCACAGTAGGAAATTACGTCCTCGCCCTCTCTTACCCCTGCGTCTTCGAAACGTTGACGAAGGACGTGAGAAGGCAAAAAAGTACCGTCAGTATTGAGGTTTTCGCGACACGGGACATTGATCGCCCCAGGGATGTGACCAGCCCGGGGATCCACCGGATCGGCCTCTCCACGGAAGCGATCCCGATTACGAGCGTCGATCACTACTTTTTTGACATCACTTGCTTCATCAATATCGGCCAGGCGATCCTTCGGCCACGGACGAGTTGAAAACTTCGCCGGAACTGGGTTGACCGTGCCAATCTGAAGTATGCCTGAGTAGCTTTGCAGTCCACCATCTAGGAGGGCGGCATCTTCTCCAAGTGCGCGCAACATCCACACAAGCCGCGCGGCGATCACGCCGCCTGCATCATCGTAGGCAACAACTTTCGAACCATCGGCAATACCAAGGGATGACATGCCTTCGGCAAATAACGCGGGATCTGGCAAGGGATGCCTGCCCACTTCGGCGCCACCGTGTCCAGATAGCCAACGCTCTAAATCAACAAATACTGCGCTGGGAATGTGTCCATGTTCGTATGCATCACGTCCCGACCGGCCGTCCAAATACCAACGCACATCGGCTAATTTCACTTCTTCGGCATGCTCTGCCAACCAAGCATGATCTACAACTGGGGCAATCATGGCTACCTGGAAGACGCAGCCTGTGTAAGTCGGGCGACGGCTTCATCGATATTCGCATCGGTCGCGGTCAACGCCACTCGAATGTGGCGGTCACCTTTGGCTCCGTAGAAGTAGCCGGGGGTGGCAAGGATGCCGAGTTCGGCCAACCACGCAATGGAATCCCAATCCTGCTCCTTACGGGTGCACCAGATGTAGAGACCCGCCCGTGATTCTTCGATTTCAAATCCAACGTTTCGCAAAGCAGGTGCAAGTCGCTCGCGACGGGAGTTGTACCTCTGTCGTTGTTCGGCAACATGCACGTCATCAGAAAGCGCGGTAATCATGGCCTTCTGAACTGGCAATGAAACGATCATGCCCGCGTGTTTTCGCACCTCGCGCAAACGCGCAATCAAATCGACATCTCCGAGTACGAATCCTGCTCGGTAGCCTGCCATGGATGAGCGCTTAGATAATGAGTGAACTGCAAGAATATTTTTGTTGTTGCCACCCGTGAGCCCCAGAATCGACTCCGGCTCTGCGGTGTGACCAAATTCCAAATAACACTCATCGGAGGCAAGAACTCGGTTGGATTTCCTTGCCCAAATAATCGCTTCCAACAATTCGTCATGAGAGTGGACGCGACCAGTTGGATTTGATGGGGAATTTATCCATGCCAGATCTGCCTCGGGCCAGTTCCTTGCGTCAATCGATACCGGTGTGCCGATTGCGGAACCAAGAATCGCCCCGACGCTGTATGTCGGATATGCGATCTCAGGGAAGAGAACGCTCTTTGCTTCGAGAAATGTGGGCAACCAGGCAACAAATTCCTTGGAGCCGATTAGCGGAAGAACATCAAAATCACCGGTTGCGCCAAGGCGCCGTGTGGCCCATTCGTGGATCGCCGTTCGCAGTTCGGGGGTCCCTGCGGTCAGCGGATAGCCCGGTGCATTCGTGTTGGCGCGTAAGGTTTCTTGAATGAATTCCGGGGTCGCATCAACCGGTGTTCCTACGGAAAGATCGACGATTCCCCGTGGATGCTGACGGGCGCGTTGACCATAAGGCGCCAGGGCGTCCCATGGAAAATCAGGCAGTAACAGCGGCGCTCTTCTTAATCTTCTTTGTGCGCGGCTGCCGCAACGATCGGATGATCGGTGGTGAGGGCGCCAACTTTGCTGGCACCGCCAGGAGAGCCGAGTTCGACAAAGAATTCAGTGTTGACCTTTGAATAGTCCTTCCACTGCGAGGGGACGTCATCCTCATAGTAGATCGCCTCAACGGGACAGACGGGCTCGCAAGCGCCGCAATCCACGCACTCATCGGGCTGTATGTAGAGCATGCGAGCGCCCTCATAGATGCAATCAACCGGGCACTCTTCGATGCAAGACTTATCTTTCACATCGATACAAGGCTCTGCAATTATGTAAGTCAAGGCAAACCTCCATGTGGTCAGTGCCGTCATTCTAATCCCCACGGCGCGTAGAGGCGATTTTGGCACTCCCCGCCCCGCCCTTGCCAAGTTATCGTTGTGTCATGCCTCTCACCCCCTCTGCCGATCGGCCCGGGGTCGATGATGTTGGTGAGCGGATGACCGTACGGATGCACGAGCCTGACGGAGGCTTTCGAGACATCCTCGGGACGTTGGAGACGCCAACAACCATTCGAAAACGCGACGGTTCCATCGTGAGCTTTGATCCAGATCAAATAGCAATCTGGCGCAAAGTACCGCCTAGAGTGGAACGCGCTGGTAAAGGATCCCCGCTCTCATTGCGCATTAACGAGATGGAGCGCGCCGCATCTGCAACCTGGCCCGCCGCCGAACAAATCCCGCTCGGTGACTGGGTGCTTCGAGCATCCGGCAAATTCACTATGCGCGCCAATTCGGTCCTCGCACTCGGTGACCCACATATTGAGATGGAAGAGGCAATCAAGCAGGTTGTCGATTTCTACCAGGCAAGGAATCTGATCCCGACCTTTCACATCACGCTGCCGATTCAAGTCGAATTGGACGCTTTACTGGAGCGCAAGGGCTGGGCTGAGAAGATCATCGTTCATGTGATGGTTGCCGACATCCAACCGCGCGAACTGACTCAGGTTGAGATCGGTGAATGGGAAATTGCAAGTGCGCCCAGTGATGAATGGATTCGACTGCAAAAAGACGAAGGTGTCCGCGACATCATGGAACGATACCCGGCGATCTACGCGGGGCTAAGGGTTAGTGATGAATTGGTTGCCGCCGGAAGAGCGGCGGTATTCGAGGGCTGGACAGTACTCACGAGGCTCTTTGTCCGCCCCGACTTTCGCGGCCGTGGATTGAGCAAAGATCTCCTGACACTTCTCCTCAACGAATCAGTCAAAGCAGGCGCCACCAAAGCTCTACTCCAAGTCGATTCGAAGAATTCGACTGCGATAGCCCTCTACAAGAAGATGGGCTTCACGCTCCACCATGCCTACAAGTACCGACTGTTTCAACCCGCCGAGAGTGCAAGCCAATGCTGAGAGAGAAGTTAAGCCTCTACGACACTAAGAGTCGGAACGTTGTTCCGGTAGAGGACGTCGATGGGCTTGTGAAAATGTACTGCTGCGGCCCCACCGTCTATCGCGACGCGCATGTTGGCAATTTGCGGACTTTCCTACTCTCTGACCTTATTCGCAGAACTCTGCAGACCCTCGGCTACCGCGTAACGATTATTCAGAACATCACCGATGTCGGTCATATGAGCGAGGACTTCGAGGGTGAAGATAAATTGCTCTCGCAGTCCAAGACCGAGCACATCGACCCACTTGCAGTCGCCCGGAAATATGAGCAACGTTTCCACACGGACCTTGCCGCTCTCAACATCCTTCCCGCCGACAATTACCCAAAAGCAAGCGAATGTATTTCGCTCATGCAGGATCTCATCGCGAAGTTGATCACCCGCGGAAATGCATATGTCGGAAGTGATGGATCGGTGTACTTCGACGCCTCGTCATTTGAAGGCTATGGCGAACTCAGCGGCAATCGCCTAGATGCACTCAAGCCAGGACATCGCTATGAGTACCACAACGACGGTGCCAAGAAATTCCACGCCGATTGGGCCCTATGGAAGGCGGCCGGTAATCGAACGGAGTTGATATGGGACTCCCCTTGGGGTCCTGGGTTTCCAGGCTGGCATATTGAGTGTTCGGCGATGTCCCGGCATTTCCTTGATGGGCATGTCAATGTCCACGTCGGAGGAATCGACCTTCGCTTTCCCCACCACGAAGACGAGCGGGCGCAATCCAATGCAGCCGCTGGAGAGGAAACCGTCGACCTCTGGGTGCATGGAGAGCATCTGCTATTTCAAGGTCGAAAGATGTCAAAGAGTGCAGGAAATGTCGTGCTCATCGATGATATTGCGGAGAGAGGATACGACCCTCTCGCACTGCGTCTGACTTTCCTAGAAAATCGATACCGCAGCCAGATGGACCTGACATGGGAGACGATTGCTGCTGCTAATGAGACGTTGCGAAGATGGCGTGGATTGGTCAGCCAAGCAAGTCAGCAGACACCAATAACTGATGAGAAGTTTATGCAGGCACTCTGCTCAGATTTGGATACGCCAAGAGCAATTCAAGTCATCCGTGCAATTGAGAAAGATTCCGGCATGAGCGTCTCCGAAAAGGTGGGACGTTTTCTTTATGCCGATCAGGTACTCGGTCTTGACCTCACACGAAAGGAAGTGACCCGCGAACTCAGCGATGAGATGCAGTCACTACTAGACAAGCGAGCCGATGCTCGAGCGGAGAAGAATTGGTCAGAAAGCGACCGTCTGCGAACGCTTCTGGAAGATCAGGGGTTGATCATCAAGGATTCACCAAACGGGCAAGATTGGCAGTGGCGCTGAAATCAGACTGGTGCCACAACAGCAAAGACAACTGTTGCAAGCCCTGCAATTACGAGTGCGTTGCCCGCAAAGTTCCCCTGCACTAGAAGCTCTCCTCCGACCCCCGGCATACCACCAATCAAAACAGCGGTTGCCCATCCGATGGCGGCGGTAATTTTGTATCGACGCACTCCCCATGCCCGACCTGGCAGCCAAACTCCAATCGCGGTTCCGAGCAGAGCAAGGATCAGCCCAAACGGAACATAGGCATCATGGAGCAAGACTGCTGCTGCACCAAGGATTACGCCCCAGACGACAGACCCGATGAGTTTCATACAATGCCAATCAGGGGGTGATTCCCGCGAAGAGATCCGTCTCTCGACCGTCCTTGTCAAAAGGTGCAGCAGGCGTGCCTTTCACGAGGGTGTAGTACTCCTGACCCCACACTTGATTGCCCAGATTATTGGAAAGAGCGAAGAACGGTCCGTCCAAGGCGATCTGGGTTTCGTGCGCTTTCATTGCTGCCATCTTCCGATCGACATATTCGCTGCCATCAATAACCGCCGTGACGAGTGCGTCATCTTTTGCGAATGGGATGTCATCGGCACTTTCGGCTCCGAAGAAACTAGACCCGATCTTCTTCATCTCTTCAATGCCCTGCGCAATGACGGATTTGGGAATTGCGTTCCAGTACACCTTGGAGATTTTCCACTTGTCAGCCAATTCGATCGCCCGCATGGCAACACGGTGAGCTTGAATATGGTCGGGGTGGCCGTAGCCGCCGATCTCGTCATAAGTGAGTAGAACATGTGGTCGCACTTCGTGGATGACTTCCACAAGAAGTTTGGCGGCCTCATCCAAGTCGGCTTGCCAGAAGACATCAGGGCGATTGTTTGGCTCTGTGTCCATCATTCCGCTGTCGCGATACTTCTTCTTCTCCGCTCCCAAGAACCTGAAGTCGTCGACTCCTAGTTCTTTCATAGCGGCAGCCAGTTCGGTAATCCGATGGCTTCCCAGTTGATCCGTCTCAGAACTGGCCAGATGGCTCAACCCGGGAACGAGGACTTCACCCTCCTCACCGCGAGTGCACGTAACCAGGGTGACTTGCACTCCGAGATCTTGATACATCGCCATCGTCGCGCCGTTGTTAATCGTCTCATCGTCCGGATGCGCATGTACTAGCAGCATCCGATATCCGGAATACGGGCGGGGGGACATATCAATACACCGGCAGAGTCGGATCGATCTGCTTCACCCAGGCGATCACGCCGCCGCTGACGTGAGCAGCATCGGCAAAACCGGCATTCTTGACGATCGCCAGGCATTCAGCAGATCGAACACCGCCCTTGCAATGAAGGATGATCTGCTTGTCCTGCGGCAATTTTGCCAATGCACGGCCGTCCAGAAACTCCTGTTTAGGAATCAAGGTCGCACCAGGGATTCGGACAATGTCCCATTCGCTGGGTTCGCGGACATCGATGAGGTAAATGTTCTCGTCGTTGTCCAACATCGCCTTCAATTCAGTGACCGTGATGGTGGAATCTTTGACCGCTATTTCGGCGCCCTCGGAGAGAACTCCGCAGAATGCTTCGTAGTCCTCAAGGAGTTGGGTCTGTACAGGATTCTCACTGCACACTGGGCAGTTGGGATCCTTGCGGACCTTTATCTTCCGGTAAGACATCTCGAGTGCGTCATAAATCATGAGCGATCCAATTAGGGGTTCGCCAATTCCAGCGATCAGCTTTATCGCTTCGGTCGTCTGTATCGAACCAATCGAGGCACAGAGAACCCCGAGAACTCCGCCCTCAGCACAACTCGGGACCATTCCAGGCGGTGGTGGCTCCGGATACAAGCATCGGTAGCAGGGACCGTATTCGGCCCAGAAGACACTGGCCTGACCATCGAAGCGATAGATCGATCCCCACACATACGGCTTCTTCAAAATGACGCAAGCATCATTCACGAGATAGCGGGTCGCAAAATTGTCCGTGCCATCGACAATTAAGTCGTACTGGGCAAATAATTCAAGAACATTCGAGACATCAATTCTCGTCTCGTGAATATTCACTTTCACATTCGGATTGATCTCAGCAATCTTCTCTTTGGCACTCAGCGCCTTGCTCTTTCCGATATCGGACTGCCCGTGGATGATTTGTCGCTGCAAATTGGACTCATCGACCGTGTCATACTCGGCAATCCCGAGGGTTCCGACGCCGGCAGCCGCGAGGTACATAAGCGCAGGCGAACCGAGACCACCGGCGCCCACGCAGAGCACCTTGGCGTTCATGAGTCTTTGCTGTCCAGCCATTGCCACATCCGGGATTATCAGGTGGCGGCTGTACCGACGCACTTCGTCAACAGTGAGGGCCGGCCCAGGGGAAACGAGTGGCGGAACCTTCATCTGGACTTCCCCTCCCCATATCGATCTATCTCGGTATCGATCTAAGTGCGCCATTGTGTCGCACTCAAGAAGTACTGACAATTTAGGAGATATAACCGTTCCCGCAGAGAAAGAATTCCCCGTACCATATGCCCGATGAGTACTAGCGAGGGCAAGACCGAGAACAAAGCGCGCCTGCCCCGAGACGAACGCCGTGCGCAACTCCTGAGCGCCGCCTTAGAAGTCTTCACTGCTGCTGGTTATCACGCCGCCGCGATGGATGAGATCGCCGACCATGCCAGCGTGAGCAAACCCGTTCTGTATCAGCACTTTCCCTCCAAGCTCGAGCTGTACTTGGCCGTTCTGGATCTGCACATCGACTCACTTGTGTTCACAATTCAAAAAGCAATTGCATCGACGCCCGAAAACGCTAACCGCGTCATTGCTACTGTCGAGGCATACTTCAATTTCATCGACAGCGAAGGAGAGGCTTTCCGCCTCCTTTTTGAGAGCGACATGAACGTCGAACCGGCTGTTCGTGAACGTCTCACTCGCATGACCTACGACTGCGCGGCGGCCGTAAGTGCTGTTATTTCCCTCGATACCGGCCTGCCGGAAGAAGCGGCGATGCTGCTAGGAGTAGGCCTCATTGGAAGCGCCCAGGTCACCGCACGCCACTGGCTGGACAGAGACAGCAAACTCACGCGCGAACAGGCAACTGATCTTGTCTCCAATCTAATATGGCGCGGTATTTCCGGATTTCCCCGCACGGATGAGCGTTAAATAATCCTAATTCGGCAATCAAGAGGCCCACTCGGTAGGATTTGCGCATGAGTTCAAAGAAATCGACGGGCAATCACAAAGCTGAAGTCCGCATAGCAGTCATAAATGTCTCGACCGAACTCTCATTTGAATGCCCAACCGGGGTCGATGAGATCCGCAGCGCCGTGACCTCGGCCATTACAGCTGGCTCCCCGCTTGTCCTAAGCGACGTGCGCGGGCGAGAAATCATTGTTCCGGCGGACAAAATCGGCTTTGTTGAAATTGGCGAGCAAGTAGAGCGCCGCGTCGGCTTCGGCACTGATTAAGGTGTCCATTACTTTTGCCGAACTTCCTCTTCGTAAGGAAACAATTGACGCACTCCACCAGAATGGCTTTGTAGCCCCCTTTGCAATCCAAGAGATGGTCCTGCCTATCGCACTGGGCGATGGGGATGTCATCGGTCAGGCCAAAACGGGAACTGGAAAGACACTGGCATTCGGCATCCCGTTGATTGAGCGAGTAATCGCACCTAAGGATTCTGAATGGGCCGAATTCACCCACAAGGGGCTTCCGCAAGCATTGGTTGTTGTTCCTACTCGTGAGCTCTGCGTTCAGGTAGCCAAGGATATTGATCAGCTGGCCAAGGCGCGCGGTATCCGTGTCATCGCGGTTTACGGCGGTCGCGCCTTTGAGCCGCAAATCGAGCAGTTGCAGGTAGGCGTCGAGATTGTTGTCGGAACTCCCGGTCGACTCCTTGACCTCTATCGTCAAGGCAAATTGAAATTGAGCAAAGTGGCACGTCTTGTACTAGACGAGGCCGACGAAATGCTTGATCTGGGTTTCTTGCCCGATGTTGAGAAGATCTTCACAAGCACGCCGATTCGTCAGCAGACGATGCTCTTCTCGGCGACCATGCCCGGAGACATCATTGCCTTGGCACGACGGTTCATGTCCCAGCCCGTTCATATTCGCACGCAGGAGAATGACGACGAAAGCGCGGTTGTTTCGCGCGTGAAGCAGCATGTTCTGCGAGCACATGCGCTCGACAAGATCGAGATGCTTGCCAGAATTCTGCAAGCAGAAGGCCGCGGACCGACCATGGTCTTCTGCCGGACAAAAAGGACCTGCCAGAAAACTGCTGATGACCTGTTGGAGCGCGGCTTCAATGCCGCTGCGATTCACGGCGACCTAGGTCAGAGTGCACGAGAGAAAGCGCTCTCGGATTTCAAGGCTGGTAAGTCGGATGTTCTTGTTGCCACCGATGTTGCAGCCCGCGGAATTGATATTGAGGGAATTACCCACGTCATTAACTACCAGTGCCCAGAGGACGACAAGACCTACGTTCACCGGATTGGTCGTACGGCTAGGGCGGGTGCGCACGGAATCGGCGTCACTTTTGTCGATTGGGATGACATGCCGCGATGGAGTCTGATCAACCAATCCCTCAAGCTTGGCCTGGACGAGCCGGTTGAAACGTACTCATCTTCAGACCATCTCTTCTCATCATTGAACATTCCCACCGGATCAACTGGCCGACTTAAGAAGGCGCGGGCTATTCAACCTGAGAAGAAAGCCCCTTCGGCCAGGAAACCAGATCATCACTCACCCAAACTCGCGGCACCGTCTCGAGTAAAGACCGAAAGAACTCGGACGCGCACGAAGAAATTCAAGAGCGCAACAAGTTAGTTCCTACCAGGTCGCAGCAAAACCCTTGATCGACTCCACAATCATTTGAACTGCGATTGCCGCTAGTAAAAGACCTGCAATTCTGGCAACCAATGTGATGCCTGCTTCGCGAACAAGGCGGAGCAGCGATGTCGAGGTAAGCAACGCCAACGCAATCACCAGATGCACTCCCACCACTGCAATCACAAGACCTGTGATTCGCGCGGCGGAGTGGGCGTGTTGCACGAAGATCATGGTCGCAACAATTGCCCCAGGCCCTGCAAGCAGTGGGGTTCCGAGTGGAACTAATGCGATGTTGGCATCTTTGTTATCGGTTTCCGACGACTGCTTACCAGTCAAAAGTTCCAGCGAGATAAGCAGGAGCAGAAGGCCACCAGCGGCCTGCAGTGCTTGAATCGAGACATTCAAATAGTCCAGGATGAAGCGGCCAAAGAGAGCGAAGGTCGCAATAACAAGGAGTGAGACTCCGGCAGCCTGCCAGGCCAGGCGGCGGCGGACTTTGGCGGTTCGATCACTGACAAGGGCCAGGAAGATCGGTACTGCTCCCGGCGGGTCCATGATTACTAGCAGGGTGACGAAGGCCTGGATTGTGAATGTCACCGTGCTGATCTGCCCAACGCTCACGCCTTCTCCGCCTTAACTACTCGTCTCTTGTCCGCCAGTGATTCCAACTTCTCCCACTCGGATCGATTGGTCGTGCACTCTCCTAATCTATTTAGTTTCCCGACGCCGTGATAGTCGCTGGCGCCAGTCATCACAAGGTCGAGTTCACGTGCGATGTCTCGCAACATAGCCCGTTCCTCATTGTTCTGATCCCTGTGGTCAACTTCAATTCCATTGAGCCCGGCTGCCACGAGTGAGGCAAATGCCTCCGCTGCCAATGTCTCCCCCCGACGCGATGCGAACGGATGGGCGATCACCGCTACTCCGCCGGCCGCTCGGATCTGCGCAATGGCGGCTTCCGGAGTAGGTGCAATGTGGGCTACATAGAATTGGGATTCATTGTTGAGCAAGTCCTTAAAGGCTTCATCCCGCGAGGAGATCAGTCCGCGCTTCACCATGGCGTCTGCAAGATGTGGCCGTCCCATAGTGGCTCCGTGAGGCATCACTTCTTCGACGTCCTGCATGGTCACGTGGATGCCCGCCTCATTGAGGAGTTGGATCATTTTCACCATCCGCGGGACTCGATCATCCCGAGTCTGCTCCAACATGGAGACCATCTCAGGATTGGTTCCGTCGAAAAGCAACCCCAGCATATGAACGCTCGTACCGTTCTCGGTCAGGCAAGATATTTCTGCACCAAGAACCAACTCAATCTCTCCGCGAAGAGCAGTCTTTGCTTCTTCCCATCCGGATACCGTGTCATGGTCTGTTACCGCGATGACCTCTATGCCTTGAGCCAATGCTGTGTTTATTAGTGCTCGAGGCGTATCAGTACCGTCGCTGCACGTTGTGTGCGCGTGTAGGTCTATCACGTCAATGATTCCAAACGCGAGGGTTTGGTTCGAAGAACCACAAGTGTGCAGCCGAAGAGGATCATGGCGATTCCTGGGAAGACACCTAGCGCGGGCTTCTGATCAAGCCACCAAAAGGCAAGGATTGCGCTGGTAGGGACTTCGAAAAAAATAATTAGCGAAACGATGGCTGGTGACACACGTTTTAGCGCGGAGTTGAACATCGTGTGCCCAAGAATTTGCGCCCCGAGTATCAAACCTCCGACAATCCACCACTCTTTTGCCGTGAAATGAAAGATCGATGCGCCTGAAAATAGTGCGATCGGAAGGACCGTAATGGCGCAAATGAAATATGCGACCGTTGTGTACGTGGTCGTCTCCAGTGTTTCTTGCGCCCTCGAGCCGGCCATCATGTACAGCGCCGCTAATGCAGCTGAGACAAAGGAGGCAAAGTCACCGAGAAAGGATCTCAAGGAAATATGCAGATCAACTCCAGAAATCAAAAGAACGCCGGCGAAACTCACCGCCATGCCTAACCATGCCCGCGATGGGATATGCCCTCCAGAAAACTTAACAAAAAGGGCCGCGAATATCGGCTGAAGGGCAACAATCGCAGTCCCTGCAGCCACGCTCGTCATCCTCATGGCAAGGAAGAAACCACAAAAGTGCAGCGCCAACAGAACACCGGCCAAGATTGACCATTTCATTCCGACGCTCTGCTTCCACTGCCGATGGCGTAGCGCAAAAGGTGCCGTGACTATTGCTCCGCCGAGATTCCTCCAGAAGATCAAGGAAGGAATTGGCATGGTGCTCAATGCGATCAACGGACCCGAGGTTCCGATACCGAGAATTCCAACTCCCAATCGGATCAGATCAGGGCGAGCAGGTATAGCGGTGTGGCTGGTGATCTGATTAGGTCTTGATGTCATCAAGCAAAACCTAGCGGCACGCCAATCAATGATTTGCTTCGCACAATGAGTTGCGCAGCGATTTCAGAAATCGCACGAGACGCAGGCGATTCCGGGTCGGAAAGAACGATGGGCGATCCTGAATC
Organism: Candidatus Nanopelagicaceae bacterium; assembly: GCA_036504835.1. GTDB lineage: Bacteria > Actinomycetota > Actinomycetes > Nanopelagicales > Nanopelagicaceae > QYPT01. Next base: position 8,402 of record DASXUM010000055.1, on the reverse strand, counting down.
GCCTCCAGTGCGCAACTCAATATTGAAAGGAACCTTTCCAAGAAGTGGAACTGAGGCTCCAACCAACAAAGAGAGGCGTTCGGCTGTCTCTTCACCTCCACCTGTGCCAAAGAGGGAAATTGGCTCTCCGCATGTGGGGCATGGGAAATCTGACATGTTCTCGATTACGCCAATGACGTGCTGCTTGATTTGATGGGCGATACGACCTGCACGTTCTGCCACTTCGGCGGCGGCAACCTGCGGCGTTGTCACAACAATGATTTCTGAGGCGGGGATCAATTGACCTAGGGAAATGGCCAGGTCGCCCGTGCCCGGTGGAAGATCGATAAAGAGGAGGTCCAAGTCGCCCCAATAAGCATCGCTCAGTAATTGCTCGAGGACGCGGTGAAGCAAAGGTCCGCGGTAGGCAACAGGGTCAGAGCGCTCGGGCTTGAACATCTCCATTGAGACGGTCTTCACCCCGTATGACTCCAACGGAATGAACATCTGATCAATGGCGGTGGGGCGCTGCCCCATCAGTCCCATCAATCGCGGAATTGAGTGACCGTAGACATCCGCATCCAGAATTCCAACGCGTAAGCCCTTCTGGGCGGCGGCAACGGCCAGGTTCACCGTGAGAGAAGACTTGCCCACTCCGCCTTTACCCGATGCAATTCCAACAACGCGAGTGCGCGACTCAGGTTGGGCGAAAGGAATGAACTTCTCGCGTCCATTGCGCAGAATTTTCTTTACGTTGTCGCGTTGTCTCTCAGACATCACCCCAAAACTCAAAATGACATCCTCGACCTCGTCGATGCCCTTCAGGGCGGCAGTCACGTCGGACTTGAGGCGATCCTGCATGGGGCAACCGGAAATTGTTAGCAGCACCTTGATCTTCACGGTCCCTGATTCGAAGTCGACAGATTCGATCATTCCCAATTCGGTCAGAGGGCGGTGCAACTCGGGATCTTGAACTTGCTCGAGTGCGCTTTCGATTTTTTCTAAAGTGGTCACATTACATCCGGATCTATTTTTGGTTGGGGACGAGATTGCTCTTCCTGCTCTTCGAGTGCATCGTTGAGTTGCTTGCGAATGAACGTCTTCGGGTTGAGATCAGATGGCTGCAAGTTCTCAAATCCAGGTCCCAAGTTCTCGCGGAGTTCCTGTGTTGCCGTCTGCGAGATTCGCTGGATACGGCGGATTAATGAGGCCGCCTCAGATGCGAGTTTTGGAAGGCGTTCGGGGCCCACGAGAATCAGAGCCAGTATGGCCAGCCCGATCAACTCACCTCCACCGATGTCAAAAAACATAGGTAGAGCCTATCCTCTCCAGATTAAGGCTGGGCAGCTGCCAAAGTAACGCTCACAGTGTGGGCTTTCCCATCGCGAATATAGGTCAGGCTGACACGATCTCCTACATTCTTCGCTCGCACAGCGACGATCAATTCATCTGGGCCGTTGATGGTCTTGCCGTCAAATTTAGTAATGACATCTCCGGCCTGCAGACCTGCCGCCGCCGCTGGGCCACCTGCATGAATCCCCGTCGGCGCATCCAAGATCTTTGCCCCGCCTTGTGCGTAGTTGAGATCCAGAGAAATACCAATGATGGGATAAGTCGCCTTGCCCGTCTTGATCAATTGATTGGCGGTCTTGCGTGCCTGATTAATAGGAATCGCGAATCCAAGTCCAATCGAGCCCGATTGGCCCGTGATGGAAGTACCAAGAGAAGCAATCGCCGAATTCACTCCGATAACAGCACCCGTCGCATCTACAAGCGGACCACCAGAATTACCCGGATTGATCGCCGCATCGGTCTGCAGTGCATTGATAAATGAACTCTCGCCACTTGATCCGCCCGCGGATACCGCGCGGTTCTTCGCACTGATAATTCCAGAAGTCACGGTGCCAGATAGCCCCAGAGGTGAGCCGACCGCAATTACGGTATCGCCGACTTGAATCTTGTCACTGTCACCAAACTGAAGTGCAGGAAGATTGCTTGCTGAGATCTTGAGAACTGCAAGGTCGTAAGCAGAATCGGTTCCGACGATTGATGCGTCGTAGGTTCGCCCATTATTCAAAGTCACGGTGATGGCGTTGCTGCCGGTTGCACCATCAACTACATGGTTGTTGGTCAGAATGTAACCAGCGCTTTCAATAACAAACCCAGACCCAGTTGCACTTCCAGAAGCAGTTTGCGTCGATATCGAAACAACCGAAGGAAGGACGCGCTGGGCAATTCCGGCGACTGAATCGGGAGCGCGCTCGATGCTCTTCGACACCGAGACCAAGTTGACATGACGGCCGAAGAAGGTGCCATTGTTTGCGAAGTCCCCGGCCGCACTGCCCACCAAGCCCGCAACCACGGCTAGGGCAATTGCCGAGCCAAGGGGGATGCTTGTCTTCTTGGGCTTGTACACGGGTTCCGACCACCAGGGCGTCGACGTGCTTGGTGATTGCTTGGACTCCGAGGGTTCCATCTCAACTCCTTGCAGTGCGAAGAAAATCTAACCAATCAAGTATCAAATACGGTCTTGCCGAGAATTCGATGAGAGAAACCTCCTAGATTTCCCAGAACCACTGATTATCGTTTTGTGGCAATCAGTAGGCCGTCGCCAACCCCAAGGAGTGAGGGGACCCAGGTGGCAGTTGCCAACTTAATACTCTTGCCCGCATCGCGCAAAGCAATGGTTCGGGGATCTCTCTGAGCGGGATCGGAGACCTTCCCACCCCCAAAGAAGTTGTCTATCGCCAGAACACCGCCGGTTCGAAGAATTCGGTGCGCTTCATCGATTGCGAAGCTCAAGTCTTCGGGCTCATTTCGCAAAACCACCAGATCATAGGCTCGGTCGGTTAACTTGCTCATGACATCCATGACCGGGTTCGTTATCAATCGGAATCTCTGCGGTGAAATCTCGGCCTCAGCAAAGGCGATCTTCGTGATGCGCGCATGTTCGGCTTCACTATCTATTGAAGTCAACGTCCCATTGTCGATCATGCCTCGGAGTATCCAGATACTTCCAACGCCCGAACCGGTTCCGACTTCAACAACAGACTGCGCTGAGATCAAATTGGCAAGGAAGTGGAGAAACGCGCCGGTACCAGAGGAGACGTTCTTCGCGCCTACTTCATCGCCCCTTGCGCGGGCACGGACAAGTACTTCGTCTTCGGGGATGAATGTCTCACAATATGTGTGCATGTCTACTCTCATTCGAGCCCCGCTATCCATTCTATGAGAAGTCGAACGCCGAACCCCGTACCGCCTTTGGGATTCTCGCCTGCATCAGTGTCGCTACGACCTGCTCCAGCAATATCGAAATGAACCCAATTGCGTTGGCCCGCGAAATGCTCGAGGAACAAAGCAGCCGTAACGGAGCCAGCGCCGAATTTGGGTTTGTCGGCAGTGTGCGAGAAATCGGCGACCGAACTTTTGAGGGCGATCTTGTAATCATCGATGAGTGGCATCTGCCAGACGCGATCACCTGTCTTTTCACCATGCGAGTGAAGATCTCTTGCGAGCGCCGAATTTCGGGTGTACATCGCGGCGTATTGCCGACTCAAACCTTGAGTTGCGGCACCGGTGAGCGTAGCGACATCAACAAGGAAATCCGGCTCCAGATGCGTATCCGCGTAAGCCAGTCCATCGGCTAACACCAGGCGACCTTCAGCATCGGTGTTCGTCACTTCCACTGTTGTACCGCCGTATTGAGTGATGACGTCACTCGGACGTTGCGCCGTGCCGGAAATCGCGTTCTCTGCGCACATAAGAAGAGCAGTGACGCGGACTTTCGGTTTGATCTCCGGCATCGCACTCACTGCACCTAATACTGCCGCCGCACCCGCCATATCGCTCTTCATCGCGACCATGTTTTCGACGGGACGTTTGAGGGAGACTCCCCCGGTGTCATACGTAATGCCCTTTCCCACCAGCACCACGTGGGGCCAGTTTTTCGAGCCTTTGGGCGCGTACGTCACTTCGATGAAACGCGGCCCGGGGTTTGGCGAAGAATTACCTACGGCCAACAGACCACCGAAATCTTTTAGGTCTTTGCCCGCGCGTACTTTCACGTCAAGGTCGGGATGCTTTGCCATCACCTTGGCTTGTGAGGCCATCCATGCAGGAGTCTTTATATTTGAAGGCGTGTGGATCAAGTCCCGCGCCCGGAAGACATATTTGGCCATAATGCGCGCACGGGCAACATCGGCTGCATGCGTATCGGCGACGTAGAAACTAGGAGTCTCGTTCTTTTTCGCGCTGGTCTTCATATGCCATTGGTATGTGCCCAATAAAAGCGCGACTGCATGTAGGCGAAGATCGCCACGAGAGGACGCTGCCAGACTATAAAGGGAGCGAGAGACTCCGCGCATTTTCCGCCCAAGGGCGGCACCAGTGGATCTCATGTCGGCGGGAGTCTGTTTGCCGATGCCGATAAATATCAACCGTTCGCACTTGGCACCTTCGGCGCTGACGGGAATTTCAAATATCTCTCCAGCTTTTCCAGTCGCGGAAAAGAAATTCAATTCATCAACTAGGTTGAGTTGGAATTTGGTCTCGATCTTGCGCACCAGTGAAGTAAATAATGGAAAGGTAATCTCTCCGACATCTGACTTCGAAAAACCAACGGCGACGCAGTCGCAATCCAGAACCGATTCGAGTTCGAGAGGGCGGGCGTCAAGCGTAGGAATTTCCATGGCGCTTACGCTAGCGAAGTGAATTGTCTATTTCTTAACTAGCAACTGTGCGGCGGCGTGAAGTGCATTTCCAAGGTTTGATGCCTCTTCGCCATTGAGCTCTACGACGAGACGGCCACCACCTTCGAGCGGAATACGCATAACCAGAGAGCGGGCCTCTTTCGTGACCTCCATGGGTCCGTCACCGGTTCGAGGTTTCATGGCTGCCATCTTCGCTACTCCTTTTCACTTCTCCTGGACGTGGTGCAACCCGTAGTGGGCCTGTGATTCACACCTGTTCGGGATGAGGGAGAAGTATCTCGCATTTACTGCCTAAGCGGGAAATTGGCCTCTTCCGCTGGGCTTGGAGCCAGGTTGAGAAAGGCCGTTAGACGGCCTCGACCTGCGGCTATGAGGCGCGAAATGGCACCTTCTGGCACATTGAGCATCGCGGCGATTTCAGCCGGCGAGAGCGATTTCACGTAGTGCAGGGTGAGTATCACCCGCTCTTCTTCGGGCAGGCTGGCAAGAAATTGGGCCAGGGTCTGCGAAGTCATGCTGCATAGGCTACCGATAAGGGGCTAGAGGGGCAGGGCTACTGACAGAGAAGAAGAGCCTCTGAAACGGTGGTGCTCCAGTGGAGGAGTTCTCTCTGACCGGGCTTCACAAAGCCGTGATTTTCCAGGTGATCGAGGAGGTCTCGCAACGGGCTGTACAGATCAAATGGGTCCAAAATGATGACCGGCTTGTCGTGAAAATTGAGGAAGCGCCCAACCCAAATCTCGAAGAGTTCTTCCAGTGTCCCAGGTCCGCCCGGGAGGGCGATAAAGGCATCTGACATTTCTTCCATTTTTGCTTTGCGCTCGCGCATCGAGTCAACAATATGAAGCTCGTGGCTGTCATGGTCGGCAAATTCAATATCGACCAGAGACTGCGGTATGACACCGATTGTTTTCCCACCGCTGGCACGCACACCTCGAGCCACCGCGCCCATCATGGAGATATGGCCGCCGCCAGATACAAGTTCCCAATTGCGTTCTCCGATTGCAATCCCAAGTTCGGTTGCCAGATCAACATACTTGTTGTCGATCGTAGGAGATGATGAGCAGAAGACGGCCACGCGCATCCGCCAAGGATAGGCGCTACCCTTTGAATATGTCGCATTCAATTCAATCTGCATCTGGATACGGAATCGCCACTGTCACCTTTGAAGGCGCCATCCTCGATACGTGGTTCCCAGAACCACATTTAGGTGAATTGCCGCCGAATCCCCCAGCTTTCTTGTCATCCCTTGTTGGCCGCGACGACGAACGGCAAGTGGTTCGTGAACTGGTTTCAGTCGGAATCGAACTTGAAGATGCGCCTGCCAATGCCTCCGATGCCTACCTCCGTCTGCATTTGCTTTCGCACCGATTGATTCCGCCGCATGGACTGTCTTTGGTTGGCATTTTTGGCATTCTCAACAACGTAGTGTGGACCTCGCATGGACCTTGCGCCGTGGAAGGTTTTGAAGAGACGCGCGCCAAGCTCCGTGCCAAATACGGCACTGTCACCGTGCATTCGGTCGACAAGTTTCCGCGCATGGTTGATTACGTGATTCCCAGCGGTGTTCGCATCGCCGATGCCGATCGCGTTCGCCTCGGAGCCCACCTCTCTCATGGCACCACAGTCATGCACGAAGGTTTCGTGAATTTCAATGCGGGAACTCTGGGTACGTCGATGGTTGAAGGTCGCATCTCCTCCGGTGTGGTTGTTGGAGACGGCTCCGATATCGGCGGCGGTGCTTCGATCATGGGCACCCTTAGCGGCGGCGGAAAAGAAGTCGTTTCCATCGGCAAGAACTGCTTGCTCGGCGCCAACTCTGGTCTTGGTATTTCGTTGGGTGACAACTGCATCGTCGAGGCTGGTACGTACATAACCGCAGCGGCCAAAGTGACTCTTCCCGACGGCGAAGTTGTGAAAGCCGGATCCCTATCTGGAGCGAGCAATCTGCTTTATCGACGAAATAGTCAGGGAGGAAATCTAGAAGTTGTGATGCGCTCAGGTACTTGGGGTGGACTGAATTCGGTACTTCACGCTAACTAGCGTTATTCCCGCACGCGCGAGATAGTCGTTGTGGGAGCATTCCCCAATGATCCTGCGAGCCCTTGAAATGAAGGACAAAGAAGCAGCTTTTCAAGCACATGCGGACCTTGCTTTGGACAATTTCAGTTTCTTGCTCGACTCATTTGACGAGAATGAACCATGGTCGAACTTCATAGAACGAGTCAATTCAGTCAAGAGAGGCGAGGATCTACCAGAAGGGAAGGTCCCAGCCACTTTCCTTGTCGCCGAAGTCGACGGGCAGATAATTGGTCGAGTATCTATCCGCCATCGCCTTAATGACTACCTACTCGAAAGAGGCGGGCATATCGGTTACGGAATCCGCCGCGAATACCGACGGCGAGGGTTCGCAACCGAAATCTTGCGACGGTCTCTCGAAATTGCTTATGAGTTGGGAATAGAAAGTGCCCTCGTCACATGTGATGACCTAAACCTTGCCTCTAGCCGAGTGATCGAAAAATGCGGTGGGATTTTGGAGAATGTCGTCGAATTGGAGAACGGCGAGAAGTTGCGGCGATACTGGGTTGCCACCAAACCTCAAAGCTGACCTTGAGATCCTCAACTCCGCAATAGCGCTCGAATAATCACGATGATGGTCATGAAGGCACAGAACACAGCCGCCGACTTAAGAAGATCGAAGATATTGTTTCCATCGTTTCCGGGTCGCATCGCTCCAGGCATCCTGAACTTTATCAAGGGCCTTCGACCGCTCCCATACTCATCGGTCGATAAATTCGCACTTCTGACTGGTCATAAAAGTTTTTTACAACGCGGAGAAGGTCGGCTCGGGATCTTGATGCACTTAGGGAGTGAGATCTACTCTCACGGTCCAGTGCCCTCACCGACAACGGTCCAGCCAGTACCGGGGATTTGGGCAAGTGTCACAAAGTTGGATGGCGTTTGCGTCGTTGGATAGGGCTTGTGTTTCACGTAGACCATAACCGCCGCCGTGGCATTGAGCGGAACCGCGCCTACATACCCCCCAAGGCCACCATCAGGGTTTCGACACGAATGTGTACCAACAGATTGTTCCTTTACATCCAGGATCATCTCTTCATTGTTGTAGATCGTGACCGGCGTCAGATTCTTCTCCGCGTAGTACTTCGTGACTACCGCAAGCACATCCGCGGCAACAGGCTTGACGGGCCAATTCGCCACAACGGGGCATGGGCTCAGCGTCTCTGATGGTGTGGGAGAAACGATTGGAGTCGGCTCTGCCGTCTTAGATTTGGGCGGCGCCGATTGACAAGCAGCGAGTGGGACCGCGAGTACAAATGTCAGGACTGCGAATACAAGTCCGCGATTTCTAAATCCGAATTTTCCACTCATCCCGGATCTCACTTTTCAAAGCCTTATTTAAAGGGGCTTGACTTCTCTTTGGAAAGCAGGAAAGCAATGCGGGCTGCGATTGTGTAAACATTGACGGCATATGAATGCAATAGGCGGGAGTAGCTTTTTGCCTTGGCTGCAGGAGATAGAACCATCATTTCTCCAAGTTGATCCTGCAGAATTTTGCAGTCTTCCGCAGCCATTTCGGCCTTCGAGAACTGAAGGCTGATTGGGTCCACTATCGAAGTTCCTAAAGCGCGTCTGGCAATGCGCAGGGCAGAGGCGGCTCGAATAATATCGGGCTGGTTCGGCTCTTTGACCAAG
>DASXUM010000054.1:0-11598 GCA_036504835.1 Candidatus Nanopelagicaceae bacterium | reverse complement strand
CTCGGATCATCGTAAGCATCGACAATGGCTATCGTCTTGCCAGCCCCGATCGTCGACGAAGTTGAGAAACCGTAGGCGGATTTAATCTGTGCTGGGCTCAATCCAGAGGGAGATGTTGATGCGAAAGGCGTGATGTGGTCGCTACCAACTATTACCTGCGAATGGCATCGCATTGAATCTGGGCTGGGGGTTCCGCAAACAGCGCGGTGCTCAGCGCCAACGCCAGCGGCATTAGCGTTCGTCGCAACAAGGGAGCCAGTGAGGGCGAGAGCCGAAGCCGCAATAGCCACGAGGGACTTTGAGCGCACATTGATTTTCATCTGGGAATGGTACCGACGCACCTGCGATTTATACGTCACCTCCTTGGGGGTCAATGGCCACGGTGGATCGGCGAGAGATCGAGATTTCTACCCGTAAGTAACCTAGGGAAAAAAGGTTCATCCAACTATATTCACCAGATGACGTTGCTCCCATGGACACTCGCATGGGCTCGTTTGCGCAACCATTCACGTCGAACTTTCTCAATCGTCACATCCGTTGCACTGGCGCTTAGTGCCTTGTTGGCTCTACAAGGGATCTCCCATGCGACCTCAAATTCTCTGGTTACTTACTCCTTGTCGAAATTGCCCGCCGGTGATCGGACCCTGACCCTCACTTCCAGTCGAATTATCGCTTCTCCCTCGCAATTTCAGACGGTGAGTACCTACTTATCTACACATCTAGCGCATCTGACTACCGGAGAATTGGATCCTGAAGTCCTGTACCACGAGATCTCTGATCCACACGGAGTCGGCTTCTACGTTGCGGGAATCGACAATCTGGCTAAGTCATTGCGGTTAACGGCGGGAAGATTACCTAAGGGATGTACCCCATCCCTCTGTGAGGCTATCGAGATAGGGGGCCAGGCGGGCTCAGCGCCCTCTGTTCAATCCCTCGGCCTCACCGTCGTGGGAAAAGGCGTTCTTCGCAACACCCAATTGCTCACCGGAACCATGGCGCCATCTGATGGTGTCCCTGTACTGGTCGTCGATGGGATCGCAGCGGCAAGCGCGTTGCCACATTTCGCAAACTTGCAGGGTGCAAACGCCTGGGTCACTTCCATCGATCTTGCCCGGGTCGGAAACGAAGGCGCCGATGCCTACATCACCGCCGTGCTTAACTTCGAAAACCAGCTCTCCATTGATCATCCGGAAGTGACTTTGACGTGGCCACAAGATGCCCTTGGGGAAGCCAGTGACCAAGCGAAAGGAATCGCCGGAAAATTCGTGCTTCTCGATTTTGTCGTTGGGGCTCTCGTCATCGCATTTCTCATCCTGTTCTATCTCCGTCATCGACGCGAGCACCAACAATTTCGAGCAGGGCTAAGTCGGATTGGCACCCCCAAGAAAACACTCACACTTGAGTTGCTCCTGGAAAGTCTCGTGCCCCTCGCACTCGGAGCCTTCTTCGCATTCATCATCTCGCTCGTCATACCATCAGCGCTGTCCAGTGCAGGTTTTCAGGCGACGCTATCCCAGCTTTATCAAAGTTGGCCCAAGTACGTACTTCTCTTGATGGCAGCCTTGGGCTTAATCGTCGGTTCCATGATTATTGGCGATAAAGCGTGGGGGCGGCAGTTCGTAATTGCTTATCTCTCTGGGGCAGTATTCCTGTTCGCCTATTTTCGTCAGAGCGGCACCCACGAGATTCAGTTCTGGCTTATTCCATTCGCTTATGCGGTCATTCCAAGCGTCGCCGGGTATTTCGCACTACGTTGGGCAAGTTCTTTCTGGAGAAATCGAAATCACACGACATACGTGCTTTTCCGTGAGCACCTTTCGATGTGGCAAGGTGTAACGGCGATTCTCACTCTGGCAAGCATCCTGGCAGTTATCGCTCTTTCGTTCGAGTCCGGCATATCGAGAGACGTGACTGCAAAGTCGCGGGACCAAGTACCACTCGATATCTCGCTGCGAACCGGAAGCGATCTGGTTAGACCATTGGATATCGGTTCACCCGCGGACTACGAGGGGATTGTGCCTCGATCCAGTGCATATCCCATTCTTCGATCCGGGACTGCCGTACGTAATGAGAGCTCGGTATCGGACACCCTTTCCCTCATCGGGATTCCACCAGCAGCAATGCGCGCTTTGCCCGACGCCTCACTGCACGGACTTGCATCCGTAATCACCCCGCTGCAACCTTCAGTTGAGCCGGGCGTCTATGCAGGAACTACAGGCAAAATCGTCGTCACATTGGAGAACATCCCGAAAGTGGTGGATCTTTTAGGCTGGTTTCGCACTCCACGAGGGACACATCTGAGCGCAATGTTTGAAGGTCATGGGGCGTCTCGCACACTTTTCCTCACCGGCCAAATTCCACCCAATAGCTACTTAATAGCATTCGAATTTCGTGAGACATCTGACTATCTTTCGCGAAGACTCCATGCGATGGGTGAGGGGAGTTTCTCCGTGCCCATGCTCAAAGGCGTTGGAAGTATCACGACAATCTCCTTCGATGGCCACCCTCAACCACTTGCCCAGAACACGTGGCATCAGAGAGATTTCCCTTATGAGTTCAATGGAGGGAGCATCTACGTTCGGCCATCTTCCCCGCATGTCATGCCACGCGTCGTGGTCGACCCCATCACCGCATCTTTAGCGACTAATGGAAATCTGACTCTTACTGGTGAAAGTGGGGACTACTTTCAAGTAAGGATCGGTGCCGTAGTTAGCACGTTTCCATCCGCAGGAGATCGATTCGTATTGATGGATCTGGGTGAATTGCAAAGCGAAATTGCCCGGTCGAATTTGGGTGCTACCGACCCCATAGAAGTCTGGATCTCTACTCCGCGCCCAATGCAGTACTTGCAGAAGTTGTCGAATGCGCCATACAAAGAATTGTTGGTGTCGAGTCAACAGGTTGTAGCTAAGGAATTGAGGGCCGATCCTGTAAATGTTGGACTCGATGGCGCATATCGAGTTGCCCTTCTCTATGCACTCTTGCTGGCATTCTTCATGTACATCTCGGCTCTGCCCCTTCTTTATCGAGAAGGCCAGAACGCCCTTTTCCAGCTTGAAGCCGGCGGAGTGGGGCCGAGAGATTTAAGAAATGCATTCCGGAGATCGTTGCGATCCACAATCCTGATCGCCCTGCTCATCGGTGGAATCCTCGGTCTCTCCGTTGGTCATCTATTCATCTCTGCATCCACACCTTATACAGTAGTTCTTCTCGCCTTTTTTGCCGTAGTGATCCTCAGCGAATTAACTAGTCAGCTCTTTACGCGCAGATTCTTCGCCGAATCAACCATGGTTAGGGGTCGATGATGGATATCCGCATTGAAGACCTCTTCTACATCTATGAGAGTAATGGCGAAACTGTTGTTGCCTTACGTGGCCTTCATCTCCAAGTTGCATCAGGAGAATGTCTCGTCATAAAAGGACCCAACGGATCCGGCAAATCAACCTTGGTCAAGCTGTTGACTGGATTTTATACGCCGACCGCGGGAAAAATCTTTATTGGCGATCGGGACATATCGAAAATTGACCCGCTCCAACTTCGCAGAGAATACGTAGCAAGTATCGATCAACGCGGGAATCTTCTTCCCGACCTGACGATCCTCGAAAATATCAGTTTGGCGTACTCCTTGAACGGTCACTCGCATTCGAATGCTAAAAGACTCTCTAGAGACCTGCTTAAGAAGCACGATCTGAGTCAAATTGCCCATCGCTATCAAGGAGAACTCTCAGCAGGCGAACGTCAGTTCTCTTCGCTCCTGGCTGCGATTGCAACAAATCCGAGGGTTCTCATTGCAGATGAACCGAGCGGGGAACTCGATAATAGTTCCGCGGAGATCATGTACAACCTCATCACATCCCTTTCGGATGAGACCAGTGTCATTTTGGTGACCCATGACCAACGTGCGGAGCACTTCGCAGACCGAATCGTTCAAATTCGAGATGGTCGAATCAGCGAAGAATGGAAACCGGGAGAAGAACCGAATAGCGTCGTGGATCCATTTGGCTGGAAGCGAGTGCGCGACAATGCTATTCCTTTCCCCGAACGCATTCGATTCCCCAATATCGCGAATCGCCAAAGCATCCTTCGCGGAATGGATCTTGCACTCGCCTACGGCGACAAAGAGATTTTTTCCCACATTAATATCGATGGTGCTCAGGGAGAACTCATCGCTCTCTCGTCGAATTCAGGTTCTGGGAAATCCTCCTTGCTGAGAATTCTTGGCGGGATCCAAGATCCGACAGGTGGAGAGGTGTGGATTAACGGACAATCGCTAAAAGGGCTCTCACGACAAGAGCGAGCAATTTTGCGAAATGAATTTGTCGGTTATCTAGACCAAGGCGGAAGTGCCTTGGCCAACATCGCACTAGAGGATCACTTAGGAAAGATGCGGGATAGTTTCGATCCAGCTTTTAGCAGCCGAATGAACCGGCCACTCTCATCATTTTCCGGCGGAGAACTTGCTCGTATTGAACTCCTTAAGATTCTTGCCGAAGGTAAGCAGATACTTCTGCTCGATGAGCCAACCTCTCAGATGGACGAACGGCGCAGTTTGGAGGCAGCGGGGATGATTTTCGCCTTTATAGATGCCGGAGGCTTGGTCGTGACAAGCACCCGTGAGCCGATGTTGTTGGAAAACGCGACCGTGATCAACTTTCGTCCAATCTAGATTAGGCGCGCTCAATCGGAATCGTCTGCATCCCAGCCTGGTCGGCAATCAACATGAGAGCATCTTCCCCGCTTTCGGCAAGAACATGGATTACTTCCGCTTCATTCCATGAGCCCACCTTGCCGTCCGTCCTCGCCCATGTTTGCACCCGCCCGCCAGTTAATTTTGAAATTGCACGGGAGAGATCGACATCTACGGGTCCGACGAGAATGACAAGCCGAGGTCCGCGGGATGCCGCCAATAACAACACTCTCTCGGATCTGTAGATAATCCAGTGGTAACCGGCGATTGCTCCGGTTGTGATCAATATGGCAATCGCAAATCTCATGCGTCGAATTGTCTCTAGGCCGAAACTTCCCTTAAATATGTCGTCGAAGAGGAAGAAGACACCGACTAATAGCGTCACAACTGCGACAATCCCACCAAGGCCAAAGAGGATGAATAGATAGACGCGACGAGTTGGAGACGAATGTTCGTCGGAAGGAAACTTGGCGATTGCCAATTGAATTCTGCGCCAGAATATCCACCATACGGGACTTCCAACCACAAGCAAGGTTGCGGCCGCGAGAAGTGCGTTCGTTGCACCACTGCCAGAGATAACTGAACTACTTGTTAGGGCTTCTACCAAGGCCACAAGAATCATCGCTAAGCCGCCCGCGGCAGCGAGCAGACCAATACCCGCCATCAGATATTCATAAATGCGCTGAATTTCTGTACGACTTGCCTTTCGATCTTCTTCCAGGATTGCGTGGTGATACCACCATGCGATTGCGCCAACACATACCGCACCGAATGCCGAGGGGACGCTGCGGAAATGCGTAGCGGCAGAAGACGTTCCGGGATCTCCTACGAGCCAAACAAGTGCGCTGTAAAGGACAGTACTTGCAGAGACCACGGAGATAACAAGACCGCCGCCAACACCAACTAGGAGCACAAATGCATACCAGAGTGGATCTCGAGTGGACTTTGAATAGTTCTTAACCCAATAGAGGTACCAAATTGGTGCGCCAACAACCAAAGTTACGGCCCCTCGCAGAATCGGATCCCCATGCGAAACGAAAATCGCGTCGCCGCCGAAATCCCAGAGTCGTTGCACGGCACCCGAAATCAATTGATCCACACCAACTACTACAGTGCCCAATGAGATCAGTGAACCAAGTGCGTGATGCACTCGTGCATTCGCCGAAATACCAGTTCGCAAGTGAACCCACCAGTGCACCGCCCAGATGGCGCCCCACACGATAAGTCGCGCCAAGGCCGCACCACGGAAATCATCGACCCTGAATGCCCAAGAAATCATGTCATGTAGCGCAAACATCCCGATCGAAAGCGACGTAATCGACGTTAATGTGACATAGAAGCCCCACCCGAAAGATTGAGCCTCAGTGGGGTCGACCGCAAAGCGACGACGGGTCCACAGAGCGAGGAATACGTAAAGCGGAACGCCGACGACTACAAAAGACAAGTTACGAGCTAAATCAGTCTGGTCGGATACAACGAGTGTCGAGCGCTCTAGGACTCGGCCGAGCAATCCGGACAGGCCCAAACCACTGACAACGATGAGACCGTAAAGAATCACATATTGGAAGAAGCGACGGACAGAATGCCCCTGCAAGGCGCCATGCGCCTCCCCCGATCGAACCTTTCTGATTCCAAGCACGATTAATACGCCAATGGCGACTGGGAGAATAAAACCGATTGCAAACATCATTTCGCCACTATTCCACAATCAAACAGTGGCCAAGGGATCCCCGTAAGAAGCCATGATCCGCTGGTGTTGCTCAGGCGAAAAGTATGGTCCTCGGTCATGAAATCCCCCAGCGGGCCGCCGGAAGGAATCTCAACTCTGACCCGCACTTCTGCATTGCTTCCGGTTGTCGTCGAGTCGACTAGTAGCACACGAGAAGTATCCACGACATAAGCCCGATCAACGTCGTCAATCGTGCAAACGCTATTCGGAGAAAGCATGCTGGCCGCCTCGGCGTTCTTACCCGCGAGGATCGCCTTCAGGTATACCTGGACCGCGCCCGCTGGGGTCGAGCGATCTATAACCACGGCGGACTTTGTGGTTGAGAGGACTGTGACAATTGCGACCGCCAGGACTACCAAGCCAATAATGACGGCTAAAACTCGGTTGGGGTTCTTACTCACTATTTAACTGTATAACCATCGAAACCTTTGTACAGGGCGCCCTTCAGGCTGAACCCTCATTTATTTGGATGGAAAGTCACACTCGCGCCTATCGTTACAATACCGACGTGGAACTCCAAAAAGTCATTCTCTATTACGCCTTCACGCCCATATCGGATCCGGCGGCCGTACGCCTTTGGCAGAAGGCTCTCTGCGAATCCCTTGGGCTAAAGGGTCGCATTTTGATTTCGCCTCACGGCATCAATGGGACCCTCGGAGGAGAGATGTCTGCACTGAAGAAGTACGTGCGTGCAACGAAGGAATATCCCGGTTTCAAAAAGATTGATTTCAAGTGGTCGGAAGGAAAGGGTGACGAATTTCCCCGTTTGCAGATCCGCGTTCGGGATGAACTCGTCGCCTTCGGAAATCCCAACGAATTGGAAGTAGATGAAAACGGTGTTGTCGGCGGAGGTATTCACCTTCGTTCGGACCAAGTTGAGAAACTTGTGGAAGAGCGTGGCGATGACGTGGTGTTCTTTGACGGTCGAAATGCCTTCGAGGCCAAGATCGGAAAATTCAAGAACGCCATAGTCCCTGATGTCACCACCACGCGTGACTTCGTTAACGAGATTGAGAGTGGAAAGTACGATCATCTCAAGAATAAACCCGTGGTCACATACTGCACCGGCGGCATCCGTTGCGAAGTTCTTTCTTCCGTTATGAAGAAGCGAGGATTCCAAGAGGTCTACCAATTGCAAGGCGGCATAGTTCGCTATGGCAAGAAATATGGCGATAAGGGGCTGTGGGAAGGTTCGCTCTATACCTTCGATTCCCGAATGGCGATCGACTTTAGCGACGACACCAAAGTCATTGGCGAATGTGAGAAATGCTCAGCCCCGACAAAGCAGTTCCATAACTGCGCGAATGTCGCCTGTCATGATTTGATTCTCCTTTGTGAAGAATGCGCGAAGACGAACGTCAACAAGAGTTGCACTCATGACCACTCTGGCTCCCGTGATTCAGAGATGATCGGATAATCTCGAATTAGGGAACTGGCGTGACCAGATCTTTGTCGTAGATTGAATCCCACACAATCGGGGTGAAATTGAACCCCGCAATCCAGTCAGGTTGAGAGTTCACGAAACTCTCGACATCTTTCCACTGTTTGTAAACGACTTTTGCATACGCCTGCTGCTTCAGCGTGAAGCACGGCAGATGATTGAGATCATAAGTAAACATCGTCAGTTCATAGTCGACGATCTTCTTCTGCAGCTGCCAGTAATCATTGAGATGCGCCGAGGAGAAGAACCACGACCACTTTCCGTTCACGGGGGCATATTGAGCAGCGAAAGGCTTCTCTTTTGCTTCATATGCGAGCACTTGAGCCTTCACCTTTGAGCAATCAGCAGAAATTGATGCGGCCTGGGCTGATTGTGGGGAAGCCACTACCGTGGCGAGAGCGAATGTAAGAGCAAGTCCGAAAGTACTAAGGCGCTTCATGGGAGAACCTCCTGATCTCCACTTTAACCAGTCTCCCCCTCCTTGCCTAGGTCGCCCGTCAAAACGTAAGGAAATTGTTAGGAATCCCCCGCCATGGAGGCGGAATCTGGCCCAAACATCTACGGTTGAATCCATCATGAATGTGAAGGATCCCCTCCGACCGGGTGCAGGCAGGCACCACCTCGACAAGGCCACCGCCGTCCAAGCCGTGGTCGTGCTTGGTTTCATCCTCCCTCTGGTGAACATGATCCTTGCGAGGTTTCGCCACAGCTTCAACCTCACCACAAACACTTTGGTTCTCCTGATTATCACCCTTGCCATCGCCATCAAGGCTCCGATTTGGCTGACAACCCTCGGTGCAATCGAGAACTTCCTCTTCCTAAATTATCTTTTCACCCCACCATTTCATACCCTCAATATCAGTAATAAAGACGACCTCCTTGCACTGCTCGTCTTCTTGGCCATCAGCGTCACGGCCTCTTTGATTCTAAGAAAACTCGAAATTCGAACTGCAAAACTTAGGCAACTCTCCAAAGAGGGTTTATTTCTCTCAAATCTTGCTGAAAATATTATTCGAGGTCACAACTCTATTCCAGAGATTCTCAACAACTCTCGAGCAACATTTGGACTAAAAGAATTCGCGGTCGTTCGCAAGGAATCCGCTGATACCAGCAGGGATCTCACGGTTATCTATGGCTCAATCCAAACCGTGTCACCGGAAATCGCTGATGCGGAGATTGTGCTCAACAGTGAGTATTCCCTCCTAGCGAACCCTCCGATTATCGAGCCTGAATTGAGAAATCTCGTAACCACTTTTGGCTCACAAGTTCTGATCCTGCTAGAGCGGCAAATACTTGAAGAGAACGAGAAGGAACTCTCCGAGATTCGGCAAGCCGACCAGATGCGAGTCGCTCTACTCAATGCGGTCAGCCACGACTTGAGGGGACCTCTTGCCTCCTCAAAAGCGGCAATATCAAGCCTTCTAAACAACGACGTCACATGGACAAAGGAGGATCGAGAAGAGTTACTACATTCCGCCAGCCACTCTCTGGACCAACTCAATCACCTGATTGAGAATCTCTTGGATATGAGCAGGTTGGAAGCCGGCGCCATCTTCCTCAATTGGCGAAATGTCGGGGTCGAAGACGCCGTATCGGGCGCAATTAAATCCTTAAAATCCCCCACGGATCGCATTGAAATAAGTATTGATCCCGAACTTCCACCGATCAAGGGTGATCCGATTCTCCTTGAGCGAGTCATAGGCAATCTCCTTGAAAATGCCCTCCGCTTTAACCCTAAGGATCGCACTGTGACTATTGCGGCCTTTCAAATTGAAGATCGCATCGAGATCCGCGTAATCGATCACGGCCCCGGACTACCCGACAAAGAGAAATCAAAACTCTTCGTGCCCTTTCAACGACTAGGAGATCGGGACAACTCAACGGGAGTCGGCCTGGGACTTGCCATAGTAAAAGGATTCACTGAATTGATGAACGGACGCATATCCCTGGAGGAAACCCACTTGGGCGGCTTGACGATGGTCCTCTCATTTCCCATTGGTGATCTCAAATGAAAACTCCAGAGAAGAATTGCATTCTTATTGTCGATGATCACCTCGAAATCGTGAAGACATTGATGATGAACTTCCGTGCTCGCGGTTATCGAACGCTCTCAGCCGGCGATGCTAAAACTGCAGCGGCACTTGTTGCGGAAGGCAATCCCGACGCGATGATCTTGGACCTTGGTCTTCCTGATATGGATGGTGCTGACTTGATTGTGAGTATTCGATCGTGGAGCAATCTGCCGATTCTGGTTCTGTCTGGACGCACCGAACTCGACCGCAAACTGAGCGCTCTTAAATCCGGTGCCGATGACTACATTTCCAAGCCATTCGAAATCGATGAAGTCATTGCGAGAGTCGAAGCCGTGCTCAGACGATCGAAGGATTCCGTGGCGATTCCTCGCTTCCGAATAGGTGCTTGGACAGTAGATCTTTCCAAGCACACCATTACCGACGACCAAGGATCAGACTTGCACCTGACTCCCATCGAATGGCGAGTTCTGGAATATCTCCTTTCGAAATCGGGTCAACTTGTTTCGCAGAAAGAGCTGCTGCAATCCGTTTGGGGAGACTCATATGAAAATGAGACTAACTATCTGCGACTTTTCATCAGCCAGCTTCGGAAGAAGCTAGAACCAAATCCGCAACTTCCCCAGTTCATCCTGACCGAGCCCGGCATTGGCTACCGCCTCATTGCAGAAACGATCGAGGTAGGTGACGTGAATGCCTAAGGCCTGGATTGACGAAGCGCCCGCCCCTCAGATCCTGAAAGAGCATGCACACCTGAAGGATCCGTTCTCGTACAAGGTGAAGAAGATCCTTCTAGGAAAACCGCTCAATAGACACTTACTCTCGCATCAACGATTGAGCAAAGTCTTCGCTCTCGGGATCCTTTCCTCTGATTGCATATCCTCATCGGCATATGGGACGGAGAACATTCTCTACTACCTGCTCCCCGCCTTTGGGCTCGCAGGATTCTCGATCCTGATGCCAATGACATTGATAATTCTTAGCATCCTGGTCATCGTGACCCTCTCTTACCGTGAAGTTGTCATGGTTTACACGAAAACGGGTGGGTCGTATGTCGTTGCACGGGAGAACTTCGGACCCGTAGTCGCACAAATTGCGGCAGTGGCACTCATGCTTGATTACATAGTGACTGTCTCGGTCCAAACTGCGGCCGGAACTTCGGCGCTAACCTCAGCCTTTCCTACTTTCGCCTCCTACAACTTGGAAATTACGTTGGGGGTCATCGGAGTTCTACTTTTTGGAAACTTGAAAGGCGTCAAGGAAGCGGGACGTGCGTTTGCAGCACCCACTTACTTGTTTGTCGGCTCCGTTGCTCTTGTTCTCATTCTCGGTATCTGGAAGCAAATCAATGGAACACTCGCTCACGTAGTAACCAGCGCAGGAACCGTACCCCTAGGACATTCGCAGCAACTTATAACGGCAGCGTCGATATTCGTGTTGTTGAGAGCCTTCGCCAATGGAGGGTCGTCGCTCACCGGTCTTGAGGCGATCTCAAACGGCGTATCACTTTTTAAAGCACCTGAAGGAAACAACGCCCGCAGGACTACCGTAATCATGAGTTCCATACTCGGCACACTTGTGCTGGGGGTCTCCTGGCTGGCAAATGCTACCCACGCCATGCCTTACTCGAGCGGAACACCGACGGTAATCTCGCAAATCGCTGATGTCGTATTCGGACGCAGTGCGATCGGTCATATTTTCTATCTCTTCG
>DASXUM010000053.1:0-4102 GCA_036504835.1 Candidatus Nanopelagicaceae bacterium | reverse complement strand
TGCCCTGGTCAGCAAGATCGTGAAACAGACACATATAGAAGATAGCCACAAAGGGCCCTCTCCAGCCTCCCCGCAACTCCAAGAAAACAGGCCGCCGAAAACGGCGGCCTGAGATAGCCACGAAACTGTGGGTTTATGTTGTACGTACGACAAATGTGTACATACAATAATGTATTGACACGTCTACGCATTTTTGGCATCATACATCAAGCCTTTTATGAGATTCGAGTGGGACAACGACAAGAATGATGAGAATCAGCACAAACATCAGTTGTCCTTCGAACTCGCATCCGAGGTCTTTTCGGATCCGTTTCACATTCTCAATGACGACCTTGAGTTTGAAGGCGAGGAACGCTACTGGGCTATAGGATGCCTTCAGAACCAAGTAGTGGTTATTGTGGTCCACACCTACAGAGTTGAACTGGAAGACGGCTTGGAGGAGATTATCCGGATAATTTCTGCGCGAAAGGCGACCCCTCGAGAGAGAGCATTTTATGAAGAAGAAACTAAATGAAGATGAACGCCGCCGACAACTAGAGCGACTTGCGGCAATGCCCGACGAATCGATTGATACTTCTGACATTCCGGAGCGTTCGCTCGATCAGCTACGCGGAGCGAAGAGAGCTGACCTTTTCCGCCCATTGAAGAAGCCAATGACCATGCGAATCGACGCAGACATTCTGGATTGGCTTAAACAACTGGGACCAGGCTACCAGACAAAAGTCAATCAGATGCTTCGGGAGCATATGCTGGTTGCAGAACAGAGTTCATTCAGATCGAAGGACCTTGCTGCAGCAACCGCGAGAGCGGAAAGCAGCAATCCTTCAATTCGCAGCCTGCGTCTCTGGAGTGAACCTATGCTCGCCCATGCGACTCGGGAAACCCCCCGTATCTGGGAACAAGGAGCCTCTGCTGCACGCACACCTTCTGCGAATACTCCTTCAACCCGCACCCCCCAACGAAACACAGAAGCTGCTTGAAAGAAGAGAGAAGGGCAACTTATGGCACATCCCAACCCGAACATTGAAGTAACGGTGGTAGTCTCCGGACAGCCAACAACCGTGAAAGTGAACATCCACGAAAAGGTCGAGAATCTCGTAAGAGAAGCACTGCACCAGACCGGCAATCAGGGACAGCCACCCGGCAATTGGGAACTCAGAACTGCAGATGGGATTATGATCGACCAGAACCTCTCAATTGAAAATGCTGGGATCGTCGAAGGAATGAAGTTGTTTCTGAGCCCGCACGCAGGTGCCGGAGGAGAATAATGCCTCCGATACTTGTCGATCTCGAGGTGACTCGGCAAAAGTTTCGCTCCGAGCTTGACGCGTGGAAACGAGAGCCGGAATACAGCCGTCGCGGCTGGATTCTGCTTCGGGAAGACGAGACGGTTCCGCTCGTGGAACTAGCGTTCCTAGCACGCACGAGCGTTGGCGCTCCTCCCCTGGGGTCAGCCTTGCTCCCGATAGTGACCTGTGCCGTGAGGTTGACGTTCGAGAATTACGACCTTTGGCCACCTTCGCTAACGTTCATCGACGCGTTCAGCAGGGAGCCCTCCGTACCGATAGTTCGAGCCTTCCTCGCCACTCCAGACGGCCCTCGTGACGTCCTAATCAATGCGCATCCAATCACGAAGCTTCCATTTCTATGCCTGCCTGGGATTCGGGAATACCACACACATCCACAACATAGCGGCGACGACTGGCTCCTTCATAGGGTCGCAAAGGACGGCTGTCTTTCCACGATTTGTGATCGCCTCTGGCGTACGATGGCTCGCAACGTTGTGGGACTCTCCGTTTCAGTGCAGACCTTGCCGGTAGTGCCGCTGCAGGCTCAACTCGTGGTTCAAGTGACTCAAGGAGAATTTGAAGGGCGTCGCCCTCTTCCAACGGAGAAGATTGAAGGAAGGGGCGAAAAATAGGTGACAGTTGCATCCTACGGCCTGCTTAACGTAAAGACCTTCGTGATTCCTAGTCGCGTTCTCAGTGGCACGCTTCCATTCCTCCAGCGTATGGGCAAGCAAGGGCTGGAAGGATTTGCAATCTGGGGAGGAAAGCTTGTTACCGAAACCAAGTTTGAGTTTCAGTCGGTGTTCATCCCAAAGCAGAAAAGCCTAAAGACTGAGTCGGGTTTGCTTGTCGTCGTTGAAGGAGATGCACTTTTTCACGTCAATAGAGAAGCGTATGAGCTCGATCTGATCCTAGGAGCACAGGTCCACACTCATCCGACCTCCGCTTATCACTCCGACACAGACGACCACTTTCCCCTTGTTACACTAAAAGGTGCGCTTAGTCTGGTTGTACCTAATTTCGCGCGAAATGCTCCCGACGACATTGACAATTGGGCTTGGTACCGTCTGAAGGAGTATGGGAGTTGGGTACCCCTCTCGGACGAACAACTCGTGGTGACTGAATGAGTCTTCCCCCCTTCTTCGATCGTATTACAAATGCGGTTGGACCTCTAGTTGGTTCAACTGAGAAACTCGCGGATTTTCTAACCTCACGTACAATTCGTATCCACATTCCTAACGAATCAGCAGACGATCTGGTCTTATCTGCAGGTTTCCTATTCGCAGTAAATCTCGCCGCGAGAATTTACCCGACAATAAGTCTGTCCGCGCCGGCAATACTAGCTGAAGTCGCACAGAAACTGGTCTTATCAATTAATCCTCTTTGTGATGTTTCAGCGTCCAAGGATTACTGCGATGCAGAGCTTTGCTTCAGCGATGAACGTCTACCCTCCGCCGCAACAATCACGGTTGCGCTTAGCGGCTGGACCGTCTTCGTTGATTCCAGACCCGAGAGGAAGGGCCCGAGTAACTGCCTCACCTCACTTGCAGCCGCGGCGTTGGGTATTGGAGAGTTGTTTCGGACAGTATTTGCGGACTTCCTTCCTACGGGAAGAAGAGCTCCCGCTCCGGCAACATTCCCAATGCTGGGCGATTCTGAAGTGAACAACGTTGCGATTGAACACGTCGATATTGGTCGAGTTCACCTCGTCGGAGCAGGTGCTATAGGACAAGCCTTCTTGTATGCACTTTCTCAACTTGACATTGAAGGTACGCTTTTCGTCATCGATCCGGAAAACATCGAGCTCTCTAATCTCCAGCGATATGTATTGAGTTTCATGTCGGATGTCGGTGTTTCAAAATGCGAAATTGCAAACAGAGCACTCCACCACCGGAGCGTCGCAGTGATCCAGTCGAAGGCAGTTTGGGGAGAATCGGAAGACTCGATGGCGGCCGAGACAATTTGCACTGCACTGGATTCAGCTCGAGACCGCATTGCTGTGCAAGCTGGATTGCCACGCCGTATCTACAATGCTTGGACGCAGCCGAATGACCTCGGCTGGTCTAGGCACGAACGGTTTGGCGAGGATCCCTGTCTCGCTTGTTTATACGTGCCCGCTGGTGCGATGCTCAGTCAGCATCAACTGATCGCATCGGCATTACATCAGAATGAACTTCGCGTTCTTGCATACCTCACTTTGAGCCTCCCCATCGATCATCCACTAAGGTTCGATCAGATCCCAAAGCTCCCACAGTATCCCATACCGCCGGACGGGGCGAGATGGTGCGAGAAATCGATCCTACAGGACATTATTGAATCACTAAAACTTGACCCATCCGTGCGCGATACATGGAAAGGAAGAGAGCTCTCAACGCTCTATCGCGAAGGCATTTGCGGAGGAGCTATTGTCTCGAGCAATTTTGGCGAGATTCCGCAAGACGTAATAGTGCCACTGGCTCATCAATCTGCACTTGCAGGAGTTCTTTTAGCGACAGACCTCGTGGTAGCACAACACCCCGAATTGAAGAAACGACGCAGCCGAAACGTCGAGTCACGACTGAATGTTCTGGCCCCTCTGTCGCAGATAACAGATCGGCCTCGTCAGCGGACGCCTGGTTGTATCTGTAGCGACCCTGTATATCTGACCAGATACCGTTACAAGTGGCATTCATCAACATAAACCCACAGTTTCGTGGCTATCTCAGGCCGCCGTTTTCGGCGGCCTGTTTTCTTGGAGTTGCGGGGAGGCTGGAGAGGGCCCTTTGTGGCTATCTTCTATATGTGTCTGTTTCACGATCTTGCTGACCAGGGCA
>DASXUM010000052.1:0-13171 GCA_036504835.1 Candidatus Nanopelagicaceae bacterium | reverse complement strand
ACTGTGACTGGGAATACATTCTCATACGACAAATCGCTCGTAGATCACATGACGGTGCAAATAAAAGCCGACGGGCGTCACGTCTTCGTCGGATACCCACAAACACGAACTCCACTTACCATGCAGACCGATGCTGAGGCTCTCGCAAAAATCGGGTGAGGCTTATCACGAGGTGATTACCTTGCAGAATATCTTCTGTGATTTATCCTGAAGATAATTAAGGTGGTTTTCACATGAATCAGGTCAAGAGAAATCTATCTATAGATGCGCTGATCTCCATTCTCCTAGTTCTAACTGGTTTTGGAATCTTCAATCATGTCACCGAGCGGGCGCGCCTGGATGAGCTCATGCGCTCGGGAGGAGTTGTGATGAGCTCCGACCAGCTCATCAAGCATGTGAAATCCGAAAAAATCGCGGCCTACTGGCTTGGGCCAAAGCCTGGTTATAGATACACCATCATCTGCAAAGACCGGCGAGAAATCATCGTTACTTATCTTCCGCAGGGGGTAAGCCTTAACCACCCGGATCGTTTCAATCTCACGGTCGAGACATATTCGCCCTCGCTGCAGAACGAGCAACCCGGACTGTCCAATATATCTAGCGATAGAGATGATTTCGTGACCGCCGACGGGACCGTGGTAGACAGAGACTCAGTGCGCCCGAAGATGGTGCGCTTCTCGATGCCAGAAACGGGCAAACTTGTAGAAGTTCAGTTTCCCTCGACAGCGCGGATATACCAAGCGTATGTAGACCGCGAAATTCCTAACCTCATTTCAGAAGTTAAGTCGTAAAGGAAGGTTGTTCTGCCCGGCCGCATTGTTGTCCACGCCGAGGAACTGATGGACTTGAATTGAATTAGATTCAAAGCCGATTTGGCTAAGGGTCATGTAGAGATTCCAGATTCTGGCTCGATTCACGCCAACTTCTGCGACTGCCTCACTCCAATTCTTCTGAAGATTCTCACACCATTTTGCCAACGTTTTTGCGTAGTGTTCGCGGAGATTTTCGCTGTGACGGAGTTCGAAACCCGAATTGTGCATTGCTTGAATAACCCGACTTGGAGCGGTGAGCTCACCATCAGGAAAGATGTATCGGTCTATGAATGCACCGGTACGTGCTCGTTCGAGTGAAGTAGGTCGGGTGATGCAGTGATTGAGAATGCGCCCTTGGTCCTTGATCCGTTGGTGCAGTTGGTTGAAATATAAGTCAAGCTTGGAATCACCGACGTGCTCGCTCATGCCCACAGACGAAATTGCGTCGTAATCGGTCTCACTCACCTCGCGATAGTCCTGCAGTCGAATCTCGATATTGTTTTCGAGATTTGCTTTGGCAACTCTCTGCCTTGCCAACTCCACTTGATTGGTGCTGAGGGTGACACCTACCGCCTTTACCCCGTACTCCTTGGCAGCATGAAGGATGAGGGTGCCCCACCCGCACCCGACATCGAGGAGTTTCATCCCTGGTCTTAGATCAAGTTTGCGGCAGATGAGGTCCACTTTCTCCATCTGCGCAGCTTCAAGAGAACTATCTTCTTCGGTAAAGACAGCGCAGGAGTAGACCATTGAAGGTCCAAGGATCATGGAATAGAAGTTGTTGGAGACGTCGTAATGATGGCGAATTGCAGATTTATCACGAGTGAGTGAATGAAGCAGGCCTCTTCGATATCGAGGTGGCGCTTCCTCTGCTGGGAGATCTGGTCTGACTACAACGGTTGGGCCGACTGCCGTGACGAGTTTGGCAAGACCGTCGACAGGCATTGGGCGCTTTACGAAGTCCTTGAGTGCAAGGAGGGTTTGGTGGATATCACCTCGAATGTCCAAGTGGTTGGTGATGTATGCACGGGCCAACCCGAGATCTCCCGGGTGGCTAAGAATGTAGCGAAGCGCCAGAGGCGATTTGATTTCGAGGATATTGGGGGAGTCTAGGTTTCCCGCGGCACTTCCGTCGAAGGCGGCAAACTTAATGGGCACAGCTTCATCAAAGAGGGTTGATACTTTTTGCGCGATCAATTTAGTCTCTGACATCACGGGTCTCCAGTCCGTCACGGGATCTCAAGGTGCTCTCCGAGAATAATCCAAAAAGACCGAATGGTCACCGATTTTTCGCCATGAACTATCTTGGCGGAAGGGCGTAGAGGGGTCTATTCGAAGGGAATTTCCAGTGTGACCTTGGTACCGAAGCCTGGCTGGCTCTCAATCTTGAGTTTGCCACCGACGAGTTCCATCCGTTCGTACATTCCTTGGATTCCGAGTGACCTTGCGGGAGCGGGACCAAAGTTCCACATACCGATTCCATTGTCAGTCACTGATATTTCTAAAGCTTCTTCGCTGAATTTCCAGCGGACACGAACGGCGGTGGCTTTGGAGTGCTTTTCGATGTTGTGGAAGGCCTCTTGCATGACCCGAAAGATGTGAATCCTGTCATCTTCACGGACAAGTTGGCGCTCGCCTTCGGTATCAAAACTGACTTTGATGCCGGAACTCTGCTCGAGTTCGCGTCCAATCCACTCAACCGCCGGGACTAGCCCAAGAGTATCCAAGAGCATTGGACGAAGTGCTTCGCAATATCGGCGAATGGCATCAGTTGTCTGCGTAATGGTCTCCTTCGCCCGGAGCATCTGCGCATTGGCTTTTTCGGGGCTTTCGGCATTTATGGCGCCGTCCAATTGGTGGATCACCGCCGCTAGCAATTGAAGCGAGTCATCATGCAGATCACGAGAGATGCGCTTGCGTTCATTCTCCTGGGCTTCACTGGCAAGTTTAAAAAACCTATCTTTTTCGCGGATAATCTCCTTCATCTTCTCATTGAGGATCTGCAGACTAAGCCGCGTGCTTCTCTCGCGTGAGACTAAATATCCCACGGCTAAAGAGGCTCCGGCAATTACGGTGGCCCGTGCAAGGAAGACGTTGTCAAAAGGCAACGACGACCAGATGATGAGTTTGGGAACGACAAAGATGAAAGTAACAACGTCTGTGAAAACTGCACCCCGTAATCCAAAGATGACGCCTGAGGAGAGCGCAGTGATCAAAAAGAAAAAGAGGAAAGACTTCATCGTGAAGGAGTTGCCAAGGGTTTTTGCAAGCAACTCTGCATCGTTGCCTCGCGTAGGAAGAGTCGCGAGTTGCACGCACGCAATGAGATTGAGAACCTGTATCAGCCAGAATCGATAATCCCGAAATAGAGGCGAATTATCGCGAAACCAACCCTGGAAGGGACGAGTCATCGATGGATAGGTCGTCGTCTTCACGATGGCCTTACAAAGGTAGTTGGATCGAACGGTCCCGAATGGCCCTAGTGACTGCTTCTGTACGAGAAGAGACACCTAACTTCATGAAGATATTATGCATGTGTACTTCGATGGTCCGATTACTCAGATTGAGTTGTTCGCCTATCTGTTTATTTGTCACTCCACGTGCCGCCAATTCCAATATCTGAATTTCGCGCTTAGTCAGTCCCAGCGAGTTCGCAATTGGCGCCTCGTGATCCGGCGCATCGACTTCAAAGGCTATTGACGGCGTGATGACAGTTGCTCCACCGAGGACCGTGAGGATTGCTCGTCGCAACTCTGGCGCGCTTGCGGTTTTAAGGAGGTAGCCATTGGCGCCGGCTTGCAGGATCTTTCGGACCCGATCGAGTTCTGCAGTTGCCGAAAATGCAATGACTTTGGTCTCTGGGAAATCTCTCTTGATCTTCTGGGTCGCTTCCAGTCCGCGCATACCCGGCATGTGGCAGTCCATGAGGACTACATCTGGGCGGAGCGCGGCCACCATTTCGCAGGCCATTGCGCCGTCCTCGGCCTCACCGACTATCTCAATACCCTCTGGCCCACCTGCGAGTTGTTCGCACAGTCCCGCGCGGAAGATCGGGTGGTCATCGACGACAAGCAGGCGCACCCCGGAAGACTGCGCTGTTACAGCGGTACTCTCGCCCTGCATTACTCCACCTCCAGTGATGAGCGCCTCGATGACCAGTCATTGTCGCCAACGCTGGGCATATGCTACTGAATACGTGTGCACATACCCCCACGTGGGCATCTAAGTGATTTCCACACCTAAGAGTGAGGTTATCGTCTATATGGAGGGGGCGGAAGTGCTGGCACTCTTAGGTCATGAGAGCCGCGTCACAGTGTTTGCGCATCGGACAGTGATTCGATGGCCATCGTCATGCCCAGCCTCTTAGCCCCGATACGGCAAGAGGCCTCTCACCTGCTTCGCTACAGCCGATCCCGGCCACGCTTCAAGCTCCATCTGGCTGTTGATGCCATATTGTCCATGGCCTTGGTTTTTGCGGTTTTTCAAATCTCCACCGCGTCATCTCGTCACAACATCTCCGACACCCTCAAAATTTCCGGAGCCGTCGCATTTTCCGCCCCCGATTTGCGTGCCTTCATAAAGGAGGAACACCTGAGTGCGTATTGGGCCGGGGCGAGCGACAACGACAAGTACACGCTTATCGCAACGGCTCCTGGCGAAGTGACAATCTCTTATTTCCCCAAAAACGCTGATATTCGCAAGGTCGACACCAGCATTCTCGTGGTGCAGACGCACAATCATTTCACGGCAAGTGATGCGCAGGCCTATTCGCAGGAAATATCCGGCCCCGGAAGTTTTCAGATGAACCAGGGAGCGACGGGAAATATCATTGAGTACAACCCCGCAACGCCTAGCAGAGTTCTTGTGACCATAAAGAACCAGAACTCCACGGTCACGGTCTATAACTCGACTCCAGAGGCCGCTCTGACATTGGCAATGAAGCCTGGAACCATTCAAAAAGTCGCTTAGACTTTGGCGGCGCCTTCTTCTGAGGTTTGTGCGTATTTAGAAAGCAATATCGATCCCAAGGTGATAGCTGTTCCCGTGATGAGATAGCCGTTGAGCGCGCCCTTGTGAGCAGGGATGAGCCAATCAAGAAGGAGCGCACCAACCAACTGCCCCGTTACGGAATACAGAACGAAATTGAGAACGCCCATGGACTTGATCACGTTGGCCGCAACTGCGATAAAGATAACCCCGCACGGCCCACCGATGTAAACCCATGGGTTGTGCGGCAGAGTTCCAATGGAGCCGCCTTTGGCAAAGTCGACCGCTAACGCCACAGCGATGAAGACTGTGCCGACGAAAAAGTTAAGCCACGTAGTGACAATTGGCCGATCAGTGACGTGGTTGATCTGGCTGTTCATGGCGAACTGAAAAGAACCAACGACTCCGGCCAAGATACAAAGCAGGACGGTGATGAGTTTGAAATTGGACTTGCCGAACTCTGGATACACCGCAATTGTCACGGCGATTAGGGTCATTGATGCACTGAAAACCCTCCACCCTGTGATGTGTTGTTTGCCGTTGCTGGAGAAGCCGATCTTGTCTACGAGAAGTGAAGACATCGCCTGACCTCCGACAATGCAGATAGTGAAGATGGCAACTCCGATTTCTGGCACGGCGATGCTCTGCATAGAGACGAACAAGGTTCCGCCGATACCAGCGAGGAGGATCCACCAACCAAGTTCTCCGGCTTTCACGGCACGGATGAGCTCGTTGAATCCCGCCCTATCGGCCTTTCGACAAAGGAGAATTGCCCAGAGAATTGCCCACCCAATGATGTTGGAAATAATGGCGGCACCTAGCGCACTGTGAATGTCTACCCCGAGTTGTCCGTTGGCACGGCCCTGTATCGAGGAGAGCGCGCCGACGATGAGCGCCAAGAGAGCGAACATGTCTTTCAGTGTCTCCTAACGAGCTCGAAAAATCGTATCTGGCCGCAAGAAGTGGGGCGGGTCGGGCTCGAACCGACGACGACGGAATTATGAGTTCCGGGCTCTAACCAACTGAGCTACCGCCCCCAAGGGAGAACCTTACAGGGCGGAAGCGGCGCCCTTTTCAGCTTGCCCGCGTAGGAACCTCATGCGAAGTCGGTAGTAAGCCCCCGAAAGTCCGCCTGGGGCGAACATGACTATGAATATGAAGAGAAGACCCAAGATAAATGCCGGTTCAGAAAGGGGTCCGCTAATCACTTTTGGAAGTGCGGCGAGAGCTTTTCCTTGATTGAGATCTTGCAATCGCGTACTTGCAATGGAGTAGATAATTCCCCCCAGCGCTGCTCCCCATCGAGTGGCGGCCCCGCCCAAGATCACCATGAGGAGCAGAGCGATCGTGGTGTCCGCCGTGGCATAACGCGGTGCCGCGTTTCCACTTACGAGAAGCATGGCCGCCCCAACAACGCTGGCCAAGGTTCCGGCAATCACAAAGGCCAGCAGTTTGAATCTATTGGGATTCAGTCCGAGGACGGATGTACGCACTTCGTTATCTCGCAGTGCGGAGAAGACGCGCCCTGCAGGAGTTTGCGTCACCCACCAGATAGCGGCGTAAACGAAGATGAGGATCGCAAGGGCCAACCAGAAGAGAAACTTCGTATTTACAACTCCAATGAAGAGTGATGGAACTCGGTCGGCGTTGATCGGTAGACCGTTCTCTCCATGTGTGAGGTTTCCGAAATTCCGGCTGATTACGACATGGCCAGCTTCCCCGAATGCCAAGGTCACCATGGCGAAGGTGATTCCTTTGGTCCGTAGCGAGGCTGCGCCGACTAAAGTGGCGAGAACTGCTGAGAAGATGACTGCCGTTGGAATCGCGATGTACCAAGGCCAATTGTAGGAATCGATGAGTATCGCGGTTACGTACGCACCTGCAGCGAAGAAGAGAGCATGTCCGAATGAGAGCAATCCGGTGAATCCAAAGAGCAAGTCATACGTAAGGGCAAGTGCTCCATACAAGAAGGCAACCGCTAGGGTCTGCTGAATTCCCGGCTCTCGCAACATGCCGAAAGAGAGCAGGGGTCCAACTGCCAACACTATGAGTAGCAGTCCCAGCAATGGGCGCGAGAATCTCCACCGCAACATTTAGCGACCTGCCTTTCCGAGCAAGCCCTGCGGCCTGGTTAGCAAGACAGCGGCGAGCAGGAAGACGATGACAAAATCGCCAAGTCCTGGCATGTAGTAGTTGGTGAACTGATCGACTACTCCAATGAGAAGGGCAGCCAAGGCACTCCCGCCAAGAGAGCCCATCCCGCCGACGACTACGACGATGAACCCGTAAATCAGCCATGATCCTGACATCAGGGGAGTCACGCCGTTCTGATAGGCCGCGACCAGCACTCCGCCCAGCCCCGCGGCAAAACCGCCCAGGAAGAAGACGGCGCTGAAAGCCAATCGAACGTTTATTCCAAGTGCACCGACCATCGATCGATTCTCGACACCTGCACGAATAATCAAACCTATTCGCGTGAAGCGAAGAATGGAGGCAAGGAGAATGAAGAGCAGCACAGCGGAGCCGATGTAGAGAAAGCGATCGACGGGCACATACGCCTTTCCGACTGTGACGGTGTTGATGAACCAGTGCGGCGTTGGAATAAGGCGCGGATCGTTGCCGAACCAACCGCTGAGAATGGCACCTACAACGAGGGCAACGCCTACGGTGACAAGTGCCTGTTCGATATGTCTTTCGTACAATCGAGTTATCACGAGCCGCTCAACAATAAGGGCGAAAAGGCCACCCGCTAATCCTCCAAAGACCATGGCGCCGACAAAAGTCCATGTGTTTACTGTCGTGAAAACCTTGGTGGAGATCCAGAGGCCGGCGAAGGCACCAACCGTGAGAAAAGTTCCGTGGGCGAAGTTAAGAACACCCATCAAGCCGTAGATCAAAGACAGGCCCGATGCCACCAAGAAGAAGAGGGCGCCTAATCCAATTCCAGTTATCGTTATGAGAACAAATGTGTCCATCTAATGGAGCCCCCCGCTAACGCCCAACATCGAGTGGACGAAGGCATCATCGTCCAAGTTATGGGGCTCTCCCTGAAATATGACTCTTCCTTGTGACATCACGATGATGTGTTCGGCGACTGACTTCACGAGCGCCAAATTCTGCTCGACCAAGAGCATCGTCGTCTCGCTGGCAACTGCAGACAGTGCGTGCGCAACCTCGCCGACCAATTTCGGTGCCAGACCTTTTGTCGGTTCATCGATGAGGATTATCTGGTTCTTATTAAGAAGGGAACGGGCGATGGCAACCATCTGTTGTTGCCCGCCGGAAAGTGTGCCAGCACGCTGAGAAGCACGTTGGGATAATTCTGGAAAGAGCGAATAGACCAAGTCGTAGTTCGGGTTAGTGTCTCTGACCGCCAAAGAGAGATTCTCCGCAACCGTGAGGGATGCAAAGATGTCACGATCTTCTGGGACATATCCGATCCCAGACTGGACGATCTTGTAGGTCGGAATTCCGTTGATGGGCTTGTCAAAGAATTCGATAGCACCTGTCGACGGGACTAATCCCATAATTGCCCGCAATGTCGTGGTCTTGCCGACGCCGTTTCTTCCGAGCAAGGCCGTGACTTTGTTGCTGGGTACATCAAGACTGACACCTTGCAGGACGTGCGAACCACTCAAGAAGACATTGAGGTCCCTGATTGAAATCGCGTTCATATTCCGACCCCGAGATAAGCGGACTGCACGGCAGGATTTGCGATGACCTTCTGAGGTGAATCGCACACAATAAGTTCCCCGTAATTCAGGACGGCAATCCGATCAGCCAGTCCAAGGATTACATCCATATGATGCTCGACAATAAGGACCGTCTTTTCATGATGGGTAACCAAGGAGCGGATGATCTCCACGAGTTCGGGGACATGCTCGACGCTTAAGCCCGCCATCGGCTCGTCCAACAAGATGATTTCTGCTTTGGATGCGAGGATGATCGCGATTTCCAAGCGCCGTTTGTCGCCGTGTGACAGAGAACCTGCGATCTGATTCTCTCGTCCGTCTAGGCCAAGTTGACGGAGGGAATGATGGGCCAGATCAACGGCCTCGGAGAATTTGTAGGCGTCTTTCGTGAGATTCATCGAACGTCCGAAACTTGCCTGAGCCGCAATGCGGACGTTCTCTAGAAGGGTCAAGTTGTTAAAGACGCTGGAAGTTTGAAAAGTGCGGGCGATCCCGGCTGCCGCGCGTTGCGCGGGCGTAAAGTGAGTGATGTCGGTCTGGCCAAGTGTGATTGTTCCGCGGGTTGGAGAAAGTAGTCCCGAAAGAAGGTTGAAAAGTGAGGTTTTGCCGGCGCCATTGGGTCCGATTATGCCCAACGTTTCATGCGATGCAATCTCCAAATTGATGCCATCTAGGATCTTCGCCCCGCCAATAGTTAGGCTCAGATCAGACATGGTTAGTGCGACGGTCATCTCTTCCTTTCAGCGTGTGTGAGAGAAGCCAGATCTAAGACGTTCAAAGAAGCCTGGCGGTTTTGCGCGCCAGGCTTCTTTGAACTATCGGACTAGATAATTAATGTGCAACGTTGTTCAAGGTCGAGATCAGGACTGGCTTGTAGTGCACTCCGTCCCTGACGAGCTTAACGATGAACATTGGCTGAACGAGCACATGATCTGAGGCTCGAACGACCATGTGTCCCTTCAGGCCGCTGAACGCGAATCCTTCAAGTCTGCTAATGGCGGTGTCGACATTGGCGGTTGGATTCTTGGTCAGGGCTTGGACGATCATGCGCGCTGCATTCACGCCATCCGAGGTGAAGAGATCCTGGGAGATACCAGTCTTGGCATAGTCATCGGCAAGCTTGAGGCTGGTCGGTGTCTTCACTACGCCTGGGAAGTAGCTGTTTGTAAGGATCGCGTTGGCACCATCGAAGATGCTTCCGTAGATGTCGTAGGTACCTGTTCCAGCAAGGCCGGTAATTGGCCGAGTGTGAGCGAAGACGTTCTGCTGGCGAAGCGCCGTGAACATTGCACCTGCGTTAAGGGCATTGGACCAAGCGATGAAGATGTAGTCGCCCTTAGCATCGGCGGCTTGCTTCGCGTACGGGGTGAAATCAGTGGTGCTCGTTGCAACTTTGATTTCCTGGAAGATCGCTCCCTTTGACGTGAGGAACAACTTCGCAGCGCCGATATTGCCGGCACCGAATGCATTGTCCTCGACGAAAAGAATCACTTTCTTGCCGCTGATCGGTTTGATACCGCTCAGAGGTGCAAAGTCCTGCAGTGAGGTATTTCCGGAACGGAATACATACTTGTTCGCTGCACTGGTGACCGCATCGTTCTTGGCCGGACCGGAAATGTAGAGAACCTTGTTCTGTGCCGCGAGTGGGGCAAGTGTCAGTGCAACTCCTGAGGAAGCGGTGCCTACGATGATCTTTGTTCCGTTACCGACCATTTCTTTGAAAAAGGCGGTCGCTGCGGCGGGATCTGCAGCGTCATCTTTGTAAGACAGAACCAACTTGGACGAACCAACCTTCATGGTGCCATGGGTGTAGTAATTCAAACCCCAGTTCAGGGCGTCCGTGTAGGCCACTCCGTATGACTTCAATGGACCCGACGTGGAAGTGATAACGCCGATTTTCACATCGCTTGCCGCATGTGCAGGAACTGCAAGACCTGCGGGAACCGCGAGAGCAAGCGCGAGAACCGAAACGCCACCTCGCATCCATTTAGTGTGCTTGCGCATTCTCAATCTCCTCAACGAATTAGGGCCACTCGAGGGGTGAGCGACCTCGAGCGAGTGTAGCCCCGCGATTTCTAAATATGTATAACCTTTCCGTAACTTATTTTTTGGTTTTCAGAGATTGTCGACCCTTGATCCGTGCGCGAAGACTGGAAGGATAGAGAGATGAATTCAAAGACGCTTCTGCCGGAAACGACGTTTCACGTTCCTGTAGAAGGCGGCGAATTGGCGGTATTTAGATACGGCCCGGCAGAGGGAAAGCCCATCCTCGCACTTCATGGGATAACGTCAACAAACCGTGCATGGCAATGGTTCGCAGGATCTGTCGTGCCTCACGGGTACGCCATCTACGCTCCCGACTTGCGCGGACGCGGTGACTCGCGCTCTCTTCCTGGTCCGTACGGCATGAGCACGCACGCTCGAGACATGCTCGCCGTTGTGAACTTCTTGGGCTTGGAGAAGATCGATGTCATCGGCCATTCGATGGGCGGTTGGGCTGCAATTGCATTCTTGAACTTCGCCCCGGAGCGAATATCACGCACCGTCTTGATGGATGGGGGAATACTTCTTCCCTTGCCGCCCGGTTTCACCGTCGAAGCCTTATTGCCCTACGTTCTGGGCCCGGCTCTTGCTCGGCTGGACATGACATTTGAATCGCGCGAGGCATATCGCAATTACTGGAAATCGCAACCAGCTTTTGTGCGAGGTTGGAATGAAGCACTCGACGAGTATGTTGATTACGATCTGCGCGGAAGCGAACCTAATATGTACGCAAGTACCGTGAAAGCGGCAGTAGTGGAGGACGCCGAAGACGAATTCGTAAATCCTGTTATCGAGAACACGCTGAGGAATCTGCCGGAAAGAGTCTTGATGTTGCGATCGGTTCGAGGACTGCAGAATGAAGAGACCGCGCTCTATCCTGAGGAGCTACTTTCCAAGACGCTCCTTGACTATCCAAAAATCGACCTTGTCACCGTTCCGGACTGTAACCATTATGAAATGGTGCTCAATCAAGAAACTGCAGATGCTTGCGCAAAACTTATATACAGAATTGGAGAAGGAGCCCTTACATGACAGAGTCACTTCGAGGTCAACGCGTTTTCATCACCGGCTCTCTCCAAGGAATTGGGTTGGGGATTGCCACTGTCTTTGCAAGGCACGGGGCTGACTTGGTACTGCATGGTCTTGGAGACGCAGAGTTGGTGGCCGCGGCTGAAGCGAAGGTTACGCGTGCCGGGGCCGGAAAGGTCGAAAGTCATACAACGGATCTGCGCGATTCCCGTGCAACTGAGGAATTAGTGGCGAAAATACTTGCCGCTGGCAGAGTCGATATATTGGTCAATAACGCAGGAATTCAGCACACTGCGCCACTGTCAGAAATGCCGCGCGAGAAATGGAACGACATCATCGCCGTCAACCTCTCCTCATACTTCGACACAATGAGGTTGTTGCTTCCGCAGATGGCTCAGAAGGGCTTTGGCCGTGTAATAAATATTGCTTCCGTCCACGGGCTGGTGGCCTCAAGTGCAAAAGGCCCTTATGTAGCAGCAAAACACGGCGTTGTTGGCCTGACGAAGGTAGCAGCCCTGGAATACGCCAGCTCAGGATCACGTGAGACAGGCGGAGTGACCGTCAATGCGATCTGTCCTGGTTGGGTTGAGACGACTCTCATCGAACCGCAGATTCAGGCAAGGGTAGACAAATTCAATGGCGATCGCGTTGCCGGAATATCCGATCTCTTAAGCGAGAAGGAGCCAAGCAGGCGTATGTCATCGCCGGAGGAAATAGGAGAACTTGCTTTCTGGTTGTGTAGCAAGTCGGCTCACAACATCACAGGCGCATCGATTCCGATTGACGGTGGCTGGACGGCTCAGTGAAGAAGCAGTTAGTTATATCGACGTTAGTCCTGCTTCTTCTTCCACTCACGCCGGCAACTGCTTCGCCAGTCTATGCATTTCCGATTGCAGGTTGTGCTGTGAAGTACGCGCACTCGCACCACGACTATCCCGCCACCGATATTTTGACCAAAACTGGATGCAAATTCGTAGCATCGACATCGGGAATTGTCGATGAGGTAAATCGCATAGATAAATTTAATTGGAAGACGAATCGCGGCGCTGATCGGGGCGGGCTCTTTGTCTCGATTGTGGGCGATGATGGCGTGCGCTATTACGGATCCCATCTGAGCAAGGTGGCACCGGGGATCGCGGCGGGCGTACGCGTCGCTGCAGGGGATGTTTTGGGGTATGTCGGAACGTCAGGGGATGCGCGTGGCACTGCTTCGCACGTTCACTACGGAATTTCGTGGCCGACGCGGGCCAATATCTGGTGGGTGCGTCGGGGAGAGCTGTACCCATGGAGATATCTGGATGCGTGGAAGGCGGGGAAGGATCTCTCTCCGGCTAAGGCGGTAATTGCGTTGAAATCGAAGTTGGGCGAGATTCCCAAACATGTCGGCTACTAGGTGATTAAAACGAGAAGGGCCCCTGCGATGCAGGGGCCCTTCTACTTAAAGTGGAGTATTAGTTAGCAGTTACGGCGTCGGCCTGAGGACCCTTTGGACCCTGTACGACCTCGAACGATACTGACTGACCCTCTTCAAGGGACTTGTAACCATTTCCTTGAATTGCTGAGTAGTGAACAAATACGTCTTGTCCGCCACCGTCAACTGCAATGAAA
>DASXUM010000051.1:0-33573 GCA_036504835.1 Candidatus Nanopelagicaceae bacterium | reverse complement strand
ACCGATGGCTACCTACCTCATCAATTGACCAAACGTGGACACCGACTTTCGTTTTCAAACGGGATCATCTTCTTGACTACCGCCGCGATCGCCTTAGTGATCATCACTGGTGCGGCTGTGGACCGACTGGTTGCCTTCTACGCACTGGGTGTCTTCACCGGTTTCACATTGGCTGGATTCGGTATGGCCAAACACGCTTACACACATCGCCTCGGCAACTGGAAGCTCAAGATGTTCATCAATGGACTCTCTGGAAGCGTTGCGGTCATCGTTGTTCTTGTCTTTGCAGTTGTGAAGTTCACCGAAGGCGCTTGGCTGGTCATCACCATTGCTCCAATCGCAGTCTTCTCACTACTGCGACTCAATCGACAGTATCGCCGAGAGCAGGCCGCACTGAATTTCCGAAGCGAAGAGTCCCGCGCCACGTCCATTAGCCGCCACGACGTGACAGTTTTAGTGGACAGCGTCGATGTCGCCACCGTCGGGGCAGTTCGATACGCCCGAAGCTTGAATCCACACTCGCTGGCCGCGGTTCATTTCGTCATCGATGATCAACGATCCGAAGACATTCGCAAGGCTTGGGCGGCGGCACCTGCACTTGATGATGTAATGCTCGAACTCATCGACTGCCCTGATCGGCGCCTCCCCAATGCCGCAATGGACTACGCAATCAGGGCGACAACATCGCCCGACGTGGAGTTGACCCTCTTACTTCCTCGTCGCTCTTACACGCCAGTGCTTGGCAAATTGCTTCACGATCAGACCGCTGAAGAAATTGCCCGCCCAATTTCACAATTGCCACGCGTAGTTGCGACGATTATTCCTTTCGATGTCGCCAAGATTATTTCCGGACAGAGCGTCGTGATCCACGACAGTCACGGACTTGAGTTGGCAACTGTCGCCAAGAGTCCCACTCCATTCGCACCCGAATTAAAAATCAAACCAGCCAGCGCAGTCTCTTTCACGAGCAGCGAGCCTGTCAGCCACTACGCCGAAAACGTCACACCAATTGGCAAGATCTCCTGGCGCAATAGGGCGCATGTGAAAGGACGAGTCACTTCAATTAGGACTGCCCCCAGCGGTGCAGCACCAATTGTTGAGGTGGAAGTCTGGGATGAAACGGGTGGCGTAACGCTTCAGTTTTTAGGGAGACGCGAAATTGCCGGGCTTGATGTTGGGTCGCAACTTCTCGCCGAAGGCATGGTTGGCGAGACCAACGGTTCTCTTACGATCCTCAATCCTTCATACGAGATTGTGATCTAGGAACTTCTCTCCACTTCTTTCATCGCCTTGGTGAGTTCTCTCATAAAGGCCGGCAAGTCCATTGGCCAGCGTGAAGTAATCAAGTTGCCATCAACCACGACATCCTTGTCTTCCCAAATGCCGCCAGCGGCCTTGATGTCTTCGGGAACCCCGTCGTGCCAGTACGACGTTAAGTGCCGACCCTGCACCTGATCGGCAGATGCCAGGGTCCACGGTCCATGGCAGATCGAGGCCACTGGTTTATTTTTTTGAAAGAAGGACCGCGTTATCTCCTGTGCCTTCTTTATCTTTCGAACCGTGGCTGGTGCTCCATCGGGAAATCCACCTGGGATTATTAGAAGTTGGTAGTTGTCGGGGTCAACTTGATCGATTGTTATATCCGGCTTCAAGTCATAGCCATTCTCGCCACTCATTGCATCCATAGTGGGCGCGGCTATATCGACCTGCCAACCCTCTTCCAAAAGTCGGAAGACTGGAAAGAAAACTTCCATGTCCTCGAACTTGTCGGCAGTAAGCACCACGGCCTTGAATCTGGATTTATTTTTTGGAAGCTCCATACCCTCAGACCTCTCTAGTAGTGGAGAAGTCCTCAAATGTTATGGCGGTGGCGGTGGGATTTGAACCCACGGTTGAGTTTCCCCAACACACGCTTTCGAGGCGTGCTCCTTTGGCCGCTCGGACACGCCACCAGGAGCGAGGATACAGTACTTAATTTCCCTTTCGTTGCCCTTGAAAGAAGGTCTGCAGGAGTTGGGCACACTCATCGGCCATCACTCCAGTGATGACTTCAGGCTTATTCAAGGTTCTGGGATCCCGCAGAATGTCCCAGACAGATCCAACTGCACCTGCCTTCTCATCCCACGCCCCAAAAACGACCCGTGGAATTCGAGATTGGACAATGGCGCCGGCACACATGGCACATGGTTCAAGGGTGACTACCAATGTGTGGTCTTCGAGGCGCCAACTTCCAAGGGTGGCAGCGGCAATTCGCATCGCAACAATCTCTGCGTGCGCAGTCGGGTCATTCGATAATTCTCGTTCGTTACTTCCTGTTGCGACCACTTCGCTTTTGCTATTTAAAATCACGGCGCCTACCGGGACATCAGCGCTAGTCGTGACGGCGTCGTGCGCGACCTTGATTGCCAAGGCCATCGCTTCTTCGAAATTCATAGATCGATTAGTTCGCGGAACTCTTCGCCGAAACCCAATCGCGTAGCGATGGCGTCAAGTTGCTCCTCTGGAAACAGTTCGGCATCGTCGCAGAGCGCTGAAATTTCCATGTGGTTCATGCCCAGATCGGCGAGGATGTCCAAATGACCAACGGGAAGAGGCTCGTCTTCTTCATTCGGGAACGGAAGGTCGGCTAATTCAATGAAGTCGGAGGCCACTTCATAATCGAACGCGCAAGTAACATCACTGAGGAACATGCTGATGTGAGTACCAAGTACTCGGATGATGATGAAGAACTCCTCATCAATGGCAATCAACGCAATCGCCCCGCCGTTGGTGCGTTGGCTCTTTAAGCGATCAATTATGTGAGCCAGGTCATGCGGATTAGGCAACTTGGCAAGACTCCACCGGCCGTCTTCATGCCATGCGGCAACTGCAAAATCAACTTCCTCACTCATCACCGCCCCCATTTCAATTGCTCTCAGGTTGCATACTGACACTCATTTCTTGAGAAGAAAAGACCTGTAAGGTATGGAGCGTGAAAGTCCACGTCGCTAATCACCCGCTAATCTCGCACAAATTGACCGTGTTACGCGACGAGTCCACTGACTCGCCGACTTTCCGTCGACTCGTTGAAGAACTAGTGACGCTGTTGGCGTATGAAGCCACACGGGAAGTACGCACAAAAACAGTCACAATTAAGACTCCCGTCGTTGTAACACAGGGCGAAAAGATGGCCGATCCGCGCCCCGTAGTTGTGCCAATTTTGCGAGCAGGTCTGGGAATGCTCGA
This sequence comes from Candidatus Nanopelagicaceae bacterium, assembly GCA_036504835.1. GTDB lineage: Bacteria > Actinomycetota > Actinomycetes > Nanopelagicales > Nanopelagicaceae > QYPT01. The sequence goes on along the minus strand of DASXUM010000051.1, from coordinate 30,348 downwards.
AGGTATGGTCCGTCTTGTTCCGACTGCCGAAGTTGGATTTCTCGGAATGGTGCGAGACGAAGAAACTTTGATGGCTAGCACTTACGCGAACCGACTGCCAGATGATCTTTCGGGACGCCAATGTTTTGTACTGGATCCGATGCTGGCGACTGGCGGAACGCTCGTCGCAGCTCTCAACTACCTCATTGACTTAGGTGCAACCGACATCATTGCAATTTGCATCATTGCCGCCCCTGAAGGCGTCGCGTATATGGAGAAGGCATTCGAAAACTGTCCGGTACCAATCACCATTGTTACTGGAGCACTTGATACAAAGCTCAATGAAAATGGCTACATCGTGCCGGGTCTGGGTGACGCGGGCGATCGACTTTACGGAGTTGTTTAACATGGCATCAACTAGTCCTGGATATGGCATAACTATTCGAGTTGAGGGCGCACCTTCAGTGCAGCCCGTGGCCGAAGCTACAGCGGCGATCACGAAAGCAGGTGCGACAATCACGGCCCTTGACGTCGTGGAATCACTCCTGGACAAAGTCGTCATCGACATCACCTGCGACACAATCAATGCCGATCATGCGGAAGAAATTACTAAAGCCATCAGCGCACATGAAGGACTGACCGTACGTAAGGTCAGCGACCGCACCTTCTTATTGCACCTGGGCGGCAAACTAGAAATCCATTCACGGGTTCCACTAAAGACGCGCGATGACCTTTCCCGCGCATATACACCAGGTGTTGCACGCATTTGCCAGGCAATCGTGGACGACCCAACCGATGCCCGCCGTCTTACGATCAAGCGCAACACCGTTGCAGTAGTTACAGACGGCTCGGCCGTACTTGGACTGGGCAATATAGGTCCAGAGGCCGCGCTTCCAGTTATGGAAGGAAAAGCAGTGTTATTCAAGCGTTTTGCCGACGTCGATGCCTGGCCCGTCTGCCTGGATACCCAAGATGTCGATGAAATCGTGCGAACCGTCCAACTCATTGCGCCCGTCTACGGCGGCATCAACCTCGAAGACATTTCCGCCCCGCGTTGTTTTGAAGTTGAAGCACGACTGCGCGAACTCCTAGACATCCCCGTGTTCCATGATGACCAACACGGCACGGCGGTCTGCGTACTGGCCGCGCTGACAAATGCTTTGAAGCTCGTGAAGAAGAACCTCGCCGATTGCAAGATCGTGATCAGTGGCGCTGGCGCCGCTGGTACCGCAATCGCCCGCCTTCTCACAATTAGCGGTGCGAAAAACATCATCGCCTTCGACTCAAAGGGCGCGATTCACAGCGGAACGGTGACCAAGGATCCGATGCGTCAATGGTTCGTCGACAACTGCAATCCGAATAATTTCGTCGGCAAAATGACCGAAGGCATTGTTGATGCGGACGTCTTTATTGGCGTCAGTGCTGGAAACATCCTGAAGGAAGCCGATGTTGCTTCGATGGCCAAGGACTCAATTGTCTTCGCTCTGGCAAATCCAGATCCAGAGATCGACCCATACATTGCACGCAAGTACGCCGCAATCGTGGCAACTGGTCGCAGCGATCAGCCAAACCAGATCAACAATGTTCTGGCATTCCCCGGAATCTTCCGCGGTCTTTTGGACGCCAACGCCCACAAGATCACCGATGAACTCCTGGTGGCATGCGCCGAAGCGATTGCGGGATGCGTTTCAGCCGATCAACTCAACACATCATTCATCGTGCCAAGTGTGTTTGATCCCAACGTTGTTACAGCGGTAGCCGCAGCGGTGAAGAGGTCAGTCTCCTAAACGCCCTGCGCGCGTCTAGTACTCGTTTGCTATGAAGAGTTCCTTCGAAGGGAACTTCGTGAGAATGTGCACGCCACCTTCGGTGACCACAACTTCCTCTTCGATGCGCGCAGCCGATATGCCATCGGATGCGGGGCAGTAGGTCTCTAGCGCAAAAACCATCCCTGCTTTGATTTCTATGGGGTTCTCGAGGCTATTGAGACGGGAGATGATAGGCCGCTCGTGCAAGCCAAGGCCCAAGCCGTGACCAAACTGCAGGCCGAATGCGGCGAGCTCGTCGGTGAAGCCGAAATCCTCTGCCTTGGGCCAGACCTTCGCAATCTCGTCGGTACCTACTCCGACGCGGACCGTGTCGATTGCCGCGTCCATCCACTCGCGCGCCTTGGTATAGGCATCATGCTGGCTGGCAGTGGCGCTGCCGACAGCAAAGGTGCGGTAGTAGCACGTGCGGTAGCCATTGAAGGAGTGGATGATGTCGAAGAATGCTTGGTCGCCGGGGCGGATGATCCGGTCGGTGAAATTGTGTGGATGAGGATTGCAGCGGTCTCCGGAGATGGCGTTGATCGCCTCCACTTGGTCCGACCCCATCTCGTAGAGACGCTTGTTGGCAAGGGCGACGATCTCGTTCTCGCGGATACCAGGCTTAAGCACGTCGACGATGTTCTGATAGACCCCATCGACCATGGCAGCTGCTTGATTGAGAAGCATGATCTCATCGATCGACTTGATCACGCGTGCATCCAACATGAACTGCTGCGCATCGACAACTGTGAGACCTTGGCGTTGCATCTCGAAAAGGAAGGCGGGCTCAACGATGTCGATGCCGACAGGCATGTCCGCCACACCTGCTTCAACGAGGAGAGACTTGATCTCCTTAATTGCCGACTCCATGAGTCCAGCCGAGGGGGCCACGGCGCCGCGCATGCCGAGCATGCCGGGGCGGTTGTTCTCCTCCTTCAACCATGGGGAGTAGAGCTTGTGGTGGCGAACTGCAGATCCGAAATCCCAGAGCATCGGCTCGCCGCCATCGCGGGTAAGAAGGGCATAACGCGTCATCTTGTCGCCGAGAGCGCCGCCAATCCATGTCTGCGTTGTATAGCGGATGTTGTAGAAGTCGAAGAGAAGGAAAGCCCCGCACTCGCTGCTGTTGAGGGCATCCTTCGCGCGCCCGATGCGATATTTACGGAGACGGTCGAAATCAACGCGGGATTCGTAGTCAACCCCCATGTGTCCGGGAGCAGCCAATGGCGCTACTTTTTTCATGATCTCGTTCCTCCTACCATCTGCGATTAGGCAGATTCGCTCTCGAGTCCGTCGGATACTTTCACGTCTTCGGACTTCAATGTCATCCCAGAAGCCGCAGCTTGTTCGAGGAGAAGCACGGAGAAATCCATATCCACGTTACCGTGACCGATGGCCTGCTGCACAATTTGATGAGTTGCTGAGGCAACCGGCATCGGCACTTCCAAATCACGAGCTGCAGCAAGACCTAGGTCGAAGTCCTTGCGCAGAAGAATCGGCGTGAAGGTCGGTGTCATGTCCAAGTTGATGAAGGCTGGGCTCTTGTAGCGAGTGAAGATCGAACCCATTACTGAGTCGTTAAGGAATTCGAGGAATGCCGCCCGTGGTACGCCAGCCTTCTCCGCGAAGACAGTGATCTCGGCCATCGATTGAGTTACGACGCCAAGAAAGATGTTGTGGGCTAATTTCACAAGACGAGCCAAGTCACCCTCGCCCGCATATGTAGCTGCCTTAACGATGTGGTGGAGTATGGGATCCACTTCATCAAAGACATCTCGCGGTCCCGAGGCAATCATCGTTAACTTGCCAGCCTTAACCACTTTGCCATTCCCAGATACTGGAGCGACGAGATATTTGGTGCCCCGGGCCAACGCGGCTTGGCGTACCTCCTCTGATGCTTCGACGCTCACTGTCGAGCAATCAATCAGAATTTTCGGTGTGAGTTTCTGCGTAAGCACGCCGCCCTCACCCGTCGTCACCTGCAGAAGATCCGATGATTCAGAGACCATGGAGAAGACGATGTCGCACTTCGCCAATTGGGAGATCGTGTCCACGATCTCCGCACCATATGCGGCCAAAGGTTCGGCTTTAGATCGAGTGCGGTTGTATACGCTCACTTTGAGTCCGGCATTAAGTAAACGGGAGACCATGGCGTAACCCATTCGCCCGGTGCCGATCCAGCCAATTGTTGGGTTTGCAGTATTAGTCATGTCAGTTCTCCAGTTGAGTCTTGGCCGGCGGACGAGTCATTGTGGATGCGCCCAAATACAGACGAGCGACTTCGGGATCCTCGAGAAGCGTCGCTGCTGCTCCGGTTATCCGAACAAGACCAGTTTCGAGAATTGCTCCCTGATCGGCCGCGGCCAACCCAGATCTCGCGTTCTGTTCTACAAGCAAAATGGTGCGTCCGGCAGTCGCCAATCCTCGGATCGCCTCGAAAACTAGGCGACGGGATTTGGGGTCAAGGCCGATCGATGGCTCATCAAGCAAGATAAGTTTTGGATCGAAGAGAAGGGTGCGGGCAAGTTCAACCTGCTTCTGCTCGCCACCTGAAAGAGATCCGGCATGTGTGTTCTTCCGCTGCGAAATGATGGGGAAGATGCGCGCGGCTTCATCAATGCGTTCTTGAATGACTTTGCGACTGCGTATGAGATAACCGCCCATGAGCAAGTTGTCCCAGACCGTCATCCCAGGAAAGAGTGAGCGCTCTTGCGGAACGTGCACGATTCCGCGACGCAGATTCTCCTTCGGCGTCTGGCCCGTGATATCCAATCCGTCGAACATCACCTTTCCCTCTTTGGGAGGCAATAGACCAGAGACCGTTTTGAGTACGGTGGATTTTCCCGCTCCATTTGGGCCGATGAGGCACATAATGTCGCCGCGGTTCAAGGTGAGATCGACACCTTTAAGCACCATGCCTGATCCGTATCCGGCCACGACATTGGTGAGTTGAAGCAATACGGAGGTATTGGAGCCGTTCTGTTCTGTAGTCATGATCTCCTCAATCTCCAAGGTAGGCATCGAGAACGCGAGGATCGGATTGCACCGTCTCGGGGTTGCCAGTTGCAATGGTCTTTCCTCGATCGAGGACAATCACGGGATTGCACACGCGCATCACAAAACTCATGTCATGTTCGACGATAAGGAATGTAACTCCAGCGTCGTTATACGAGCGAATGTGCGTTGCCATCGTCTCGATCAGGATTGGGTTGACGCCCGCTGTGGGCTCATCAAGCAGCACAAGACGAGGTTTGCTCATCAATACCGAAGCAAACTCAAGGAGTTTGCGCTGGCCCCATGAGAGCTCGCTTGCGTAGAGATCTGCAACGTGGCTGAGTTTGAATTCATCGAGAAGTTCAGCAGCCCTCATCCGATCATCGGCCGAGATTCGACGCCCGAAGAAGGACTTCAGCGTTCCACCACGTGCCACAACCAAGTTTTCCTGGACGGTCAGATCGGCGAAGACGCGCGCCTGCTGGAAAGTTCGTGTGAGCCCCTTTCGATATAGCGCCCCAGGGCCTTCTTTGTGAATTGTTGAGCCGGCGAATTCGACTGTTCCGCTATCGGATGGCAAGTAGCCGGTGATGAGGTTGAAGACCGTGGTCTTTCCTGATCCGTTAGGACCAATGAGAGCGGTGATACTTCCTTCCTCAACTGCGAACGAACAGTTATCCACTGCGGTCAACTCGCCAAATGTCTTGGTCAAGTTGGTTACGCGTAACAGATCGCTCATGAGTGGGCTCCTTGGGAAAGGGTCGAAGAAGTCGTGCCGTCAGCGATATTGCGCTGTTCTGCAAGGGTGGCTAGTCGTCTCTTGCTAAGGAAAGTCGGCAAGATTCCCCGTGGAAGCAGCAACATGATGATGAGGAAGATCGCTGCATATGCGATGAGGTAGATCTGACTGCCACCAACGTAGTAGGCGAGAAGTTGCTGGGCCGGCATCAAGATTGCCGCACCAAGAACCGGACCCCACAGGGTGGCACGTCCGCCGAGGAAGGTCATCAGAACAATGGCAATCGTGATCAGCGGATCAAAGGCGAACTGCGGATAAATGAACCCGATGTAGTAGGCCCACACAGCGCCGGCCATTCCGGTGATTGCCACGCTGACAGAAAATGCGAGGAGTTTCACACCGGTGGTAGGGACACCGACGCCGCGCGCTTTGTCTTCATCTGCTCTGATGGCCGTAAGTGCCATGCCCAACTTCGTCCGAATGACGAAATATGTAATGCCCATGGCCAAGAGCAGCAAGGCGGCCGCCACAAAGTAGAAAGGTTGCTCAAAAATATCGAGGTTGAAGGGGGCACGGGACACGCCCGCACCCTGCGCTCCTCCAGTCAGACTCTTGAGGTTGTAGCCAAGTGTCTGCGCTACGAAGAGAAGGGTGATCGTCACGATGGCAAACACATCCGCGCGCGTGCGCATCGCCAGCCAACCAATCGGAAGCGCTAAAACGGCGCATCCAAGCCCGATGAGAGGCAGGGCGATAAACGGGGACCAACCATTGGTGAGAAGCTCGGTGTTCTTGAACATAAATGCAATCGCGTATGCCCCAATACCGAAGAATGCCGCGTGACCCAGGGATGGATACCCGGCATAGCCGCCGATCAGATTCCAGGCCGACGACATCGCCGCATAGAGGACAGTGAAGAAGAGCAAGTTCCATATCCAGTGAGCACGGAAGATCTCCGGCATAGCAATGAGAACCGCGATAGTGATCCCGCCACGTATAAGGCCGATTCGAGTGAAGAATGCGCTGGCGCCTTCTGCTGTCTTTTTCACAGGTTACCCCGCTCTACTCGACCAAACATTCCTTGCGGACGGACAAGCAGAACAAGTAGCAACACAATGAAGAAAGTCATCTCCGACCATGTGGGAGACCATGTAACTGCTGCAACCGAGGAGACCACCCCGATTATTACTCCGGCAAGCACTGCGCCACCTATCGATCCGAGACCGCCGAGAACAACGACAGATAGCAACCGCGAGATCAAGTCGTAGTGGCTGCCTGAGTTGAATGGAAATAAGAGTCCGAAGATCGAACCTGACGCAGCGGCCGTTGCGATACCCAGTCCAAAGCCATAGGCCTTGACCCGGTTGGAATCGACACCCAGCAGAGTTGCCGATTGCGGATTCTGCACAGTTGCGCGAATTGCTCGGCCAAATCTGGTCTTCTGAAGAACTACGTAAAGTAGAAGAAGCAGGACACAGGAAACGACGAAGCCATAAACGCGAACCGCCGAGATCGCGAACCCTCCAATATCAAAGGCCTTATTGGCGTAGGAGGTGTTAATGCTTCTGTATGTCGTGTGATAGGTGACCGAAAGAATGCCTTCAATAAGCAAAGCAAGCGCAAAGGTGACCAAAATTGAGAGTTCGACCGCGTCCTCGCGGCGAAGCGGACGAAGGAAGATCCAATGTCCCAGGACGCCGATTCCAAACATGATCGGTGTCGTAATCAAGACAGCGAATAGCGGATCAATTCCCCAATTCGTAAACAAGCTGAATGCAAGATAGGCAGAGGCTATAACAAAAGCCCCTTGAGCAAGATTGACGACTTTCATCACCCCGAAGATCAGGGTCTGGCCAGAGGCCATTAATGCGTAGACCCCGCCGGTCAGAACACCCAAGATCACACCTTGGATCAGAGTGTGCATTGTCTTGCCTCCTAATTAGTGCGTGGATTTAGTGGTTTTGTGGCGGGCCCAACTCGAAACGTCGCTTTCAAGTTGGGCCCGCTTTCAAACGGGTCCTACTGTTTTTCAGCCACCCCAGTTTGGCTTAGGAGCCACTGGTGACGCTTGCGCGATTGCGGCTGGATAGACAGGCACGAGCTTGCCTTTCTGCCACTGCACTAGGAGGTAACTTCCTTGCGGCTCGCCGATGGCATCCCATGAGAGATCGCCAAGGACAGTTGCCCAAGTTCCGGAGTGAAGGGTTGAAATGATTGTTGCGTTATCAACCTTGCCGGTCTTGGCGGCAACAAGTTCAAGTACCTGGCCGGCTGCGTAGGCCTCAACCGAGGAGTTGTCGATTGCACTTGCATCTCCGCCGTACTTCTTGATGTAGGCCTTGATGAAATCGGCACTGCCTGTCGCCGTGCTGCTTGGGAACCAGTCACCTGAAGAGAAAACGCCTTCAGTGTTTGCGGCACCAACTTTGCTTGGGAACTCAACTGGTGAGTTGGCTCCATTGCTCATGTACAGCCACTTTGGGTTGTAATGAAGTTGGATCAATGCCTTAACTTGCTGGTAGGCATCAAGTGATTGAGTTCCGGAGACAATGACATCTGGCTTGCTTGCAATTGCCTTGGTCATAATCGGGGTGAGGTCAGGAGTCTCTGCAGGATATGTACCGGAGTAAACCGTCTTGATTCCTGCTGCTTCGAAACGTGCCTGAATGTTTGCCGCGATTGGCTGAGCAAACGGATCATCTAGTGATGGATACGCCGCAGTCTTTGGTCGTTGCGCTGCGGGCAACGCAAGAATGTAATCAGCAAAAACATCACCCTGCTTGACGATTGGACCTGGCTGAATGAAGAAGAGGTTGCCCAACTTCTGCGCAAAGACCTTTGGTCCGCCGCCGGCAGATTCAATGAATGCGTACTTGTAACGGTCGGCAACCTGCGAGGCTGGAACGGTCAACAAGCTTGAGAATGGTCCAAAGACAAGATCAACTTTGTCGCGGGTAATGAGGTTCTGGTAGTTGGTGACAACCTGGGTTGGACTCGAGAGATCATCAACAATCTTGAGTTGAACCTGGCGTCCGAGAATGCCGCCTTTTGCATTAACGGTGTCGGCCCACAACTCATAGCCCTTCTTTACTGCTGTCCCTGGATCGGCGAAGTCTCCAGTGAGTGAAAGGGAAATACCGATCACCAACGGTTTGGCGTTCGCCGTTGGAGTTGATGTTGGCGTGGAGGCCGAGCATGCGCTCAGAACAACGAGAGCGGCGCCCACGACAGCGACAAGAGGAGCTCTTGTAAACCATCGTTTAGACAATCGATTGTTATTCATTCCGTTACCTTCCTAGTGCATAGATACGAACAATGAATGTGTCGAATCGTGGACGCTGGGGTACATACTCGCGTTCGACTTCGCCGCAGTTGTTGAACTCTCCCTTTGCAGAGAGGCCCGACGACTTTGGTCTGCTGGAAAGGTAGGTCACCCAATCACTCGCCGTCAAGGGTATGGACCCTAGTGTTTGTAACGATTCCGCATCGCCGAAACTCGTGCGACATTGGTTTCATCAGGGTAATCACCTATCCTTGCCAAAATGGTTAGCACTCTTGCCGATGTAGCGGAAGCCGCCGGCGTCCATCCTGGCACCGCCTCCAAGGCGCTCAACCCGGAATCCCGACACCTAGTCGCGGCCGAGACAGTCAAACGTGTCCTTGAAATCGCCGCAAAACTCAATTACCAGCCGAACTCCCTGGCGCGCGGACTTCGCACAAAACGCTCGTACACCGTCGGCTTCATGGTACCTGATCTCATCAACCCCCTTTTCCCTCCGATCGTCCGTGGTGTCGAAGAGGTGCTCGGGCCGGCAGGCCTTAGTGCACTCATCGTCAATACGGACAATGATCCGAAAAAGGAGATGCAGCTCTTCGATACTTTGGTGAATCGACGGTGCGACGGTTTCATTCTTGCCACCGCATTCCGCAACGACCCAGTCGTCAAAGAGATCGTGAAACGGAAGATTCCCGCTGTTCTAGTCAACCGCCTTACCGAAACGCAACTTCTTCCCGCCGTCGTCGGCGATGAGACCATTGAAGTTCGACACGCAATAGAGCACCTGGTTCAACTTGGCCATCGCAGAATTGCACACATCGCGGGACCGCAGAATCTATCTACGGGATACATCCGTTTGCGCGCGTTCGAGAAAGTCATCAGCGAATTTGGACTAAGCGCAGCCGACTGCCCTGTGGTTGTGTCGACCGGATACAACGAGAGTGCCGGAACTTCCGCCATCGCAAAGTTGCTTGCCGAACCAGGTCCAAGACCGACTGCGATATTGGCGGCGAATGATCAACTGGCAATCGGGATCATCGACGGGCTCAAGGCGGCGGGATTGAATTGCCCAAGTGACATGTCGGTCATTGGATTCAATGACATCCCAATGATGGATCGCGTCCACCCCTCCCTTACGACTTTTGCCCTCCCCAAACACCGAATGGGAGTTGAAGCCGCGCAAATTCTCCGCACGTGGATTGAAAGCGGGACAGCACCGGAGCCGACGATCGTATATTTGCCGTGTCCACTGGTGGTTCGTGAATCAACCGGACCGGCGCCCACTTCCTGATCTCTCGCTATTGGCAAGGACCCCGATGTAGGTCATGAATATCCCCGTGATCAAATAAGCCCCGACATGTACTCCTTTTGAGGGCAAGAAGATATCGAAGAGCAGGGCGCCGACCAATTGCCCACCGACGCTGAAGAGAGTGAAGGTAAGTACCCCTAAATGTTGGACCACCGTCGATGCAAAGGCGATGTAGATAATTCCAGTCACGCCACCTAGATACATCCACCAAGGGCTCCACTTGATCGCGCTCAGGTGAGATTGATGCGTCAGAATTCCGCCGACGAATAGCAGCAACAGCAAAGCAGTCCCGGTTACGAAATTCAAAAATGTGGTCGCGAAACTCTGACCCGAATGTTCATTCACCTGACCATTGAGCGCACGTTGCACCCCGATTATTCCCCCCGATACTGCGCCTAGGACGATAGCAATGATCGAGAGGTTCTGGGCATCCAATCTGTCCCACACCGAAATCACTACGGCCAGAACAGTGAGAACAGCTGCGGTAATGCGGCGGGCCGAAATGTGCCTCTTGCCACCGCCGGTGAGTCCAAGTCGGTCGACAAGAAGTGAAATCGCAGTCTGCCCCGCGATGACCGAAACAGAATAAATCGCGACGCCGATCAGAGGAACAATGTGCGTTTGAATTGCGATGACAACGCCGCCTAGTGCGCCACCGAATAGACGCCACCGCGGGATTACACCAGAATGAACCGCGCGAAATACACTGCGTAATCCGTTCTTAATTCCTACGTGGAAATAGGTGAGTACCGATAAAATCACCAAACCTGATCCGAAAGAAATGCACGCGGCTTCTAAACTGTTCTGAAGCCGAAAAGCTAATTCACCATTGGCACGTGATTGAACAGCCACGAATATTCCCGCCAGGGCGGCCAATAGATCCAAACGCACGCGGGTTAGTCTCCCAGAGCCAGAGTCGTCGCGAGCCACTCTTCCTCGAGGCTCGCTTGATCCGATCGAAGGCTATCTAGTTCCTTATCGATCTGCGCCAAACGTTCGGGATCAAAGGCGGCGATTTCCTGATCAACCTGTAAAGCGGCAATCTTCTCCGACATTTTCTCCAGTTGCCGCTCAAGTCGAACGAGGTCTTTCTTCAACTGCCGTTGCGTTGCAGCGTTTGAGACCTCTTTCTTGGGAGCTTCACTCTCATTCATCTGCGCGATCATGGCCTCGCGCTGCTCCAAATACTGGTCGACCCCACGCGGAAGGTCACGCAGTTGTCCATCTCCCAAAAGCCCCACGAACCGATCGCATACCCGCTCAAGGAAATATCGATCATGCGAGATCACCAGAATCGTCCCGCTATAACTGTCGAGCAGATCTTCCAATTCAGTCAGAGTCTCTATATCAAAATCGTTTGTAGGTTCATCAAGGAGGAGAACATTGGGGCTGTCCATGAGGAGACGAGTAAGTTGAAGGCGGCGCTTCTCGCCCCCGGATAAATCGCCCACCGGTGTCCACTGGGTTTCTCGATCGAAACCGAGCCTTTCGCACAGTTGCGAGGCTGAGAGTTCCTTGCCATTGCCCAATTCGACCCGATTAGCCACGTCCTCAACGGCTTCCAGGACTCTCCATTGCGGATTTAGCTCGCTCAGATGCTGCGTGAGAAAAGCCGGTTTCACCGTGACACCCGTGACTAATTTCCCCGCCGCAAGTTTGTTTTCGCCAACTAAAGTGCGGAGCAAGGTAGTTTTTCCGGCGCCGTTTATACCGACGATTCCAATACGGTCTCCCGGTCCGACGTTCCAGTAGACATCATCAAGGAGTTGTCTTTCACCAGCGCAGATGCGCGCATGGTGCAACTCGTAGACCGTGTTGCCAAGTCGGTTTCTAGCGAATCGAAGAAGTTCGGTGCCGTCTCTCGGAGGGGGCTCAGATGCGATCAGTTCGTTGGCCGCATCAACGCGGAACTTTGGTTTCGATGTCCGAGCCGGGGCGCCCCGCCGCAACCACGCCAACTCCTTGCGAATCAACATATTTCGTCGACCTTCGAGAACGGATGCCTGACGTGACCGTTCGGCTTTGGAGAGGACATATGCAGAATAACCGCCGTCGTACTCTTCGACTTTTCCGTCGACAACTTCCCACGTGCGATCGGTTACGGCATCAAGGAACCAACGATCATGGGTGATAACGGCAACCGCAAGTTCTTTCCGTTGGTTCAAATAACGCGACAGCCAGGCAACACCTTCCACATCCAAATGGTTGGTCGGTTCGTCCAAGAGCAATAGGTCGACGTTGCTGATCAGCAACTTGGCAAGGCCGACACGACGTCGCTCGCCACCGGAGAGTGCACTGAACTTACGATTGAAGAACTCATCAGAGTGCCCGCCAAAAAGGCCGTCGAAAACTTCGCGAATCCCTGGCTCGCGAGCCCACTCGTGTTTCTCTTTGTCACCGAGAACAACTTCGCCAACGGTTGCAGATGGATCGGCTACGTCAACTTGAGAAAGCAATCCCACCCGAATGTCATTGGATCGCGTGACTCGACCTTCATCAGGCGGCTCAATTCCTGCCATGACTCGAAGTAATGTGGATTTGCCTGAGCCGTTACGTCCGACAATTCCAATTCGATCTCCCTCAGAAATTCCAAGTGAGACTCCATCCAGCAACGGTCGTATGTCAAAGGCTTTGGAGACCTCTTCGAGATTCACCAAATTGCGCGCCATAGGCACAGAGTCTAACTAAGTAAACTCAGAGGAATTTCTCCTCTATATGGCCCTGCCGACTACGTGATAGCGAATTCCCGCCCATTTTGCTTCATCCGTGACGCCTCGGCCATCCAACAAAGTCTTCACACTTGGCAGATCCTTAGGAGCAAGCTCGCGATATTGGGCATGATCGGCTTGGAGTATCGCAGCATCAACCTGCTCACCATAGTGATAAGGCACAAATCCGTAATGTATGAGTTCATCGTCGGTATACATCGGATCATGCACACTCACTTGCGCACCCAATTCCTTTAGTGCGGCAACCGTTGGGAATACTCCAGAAAACGCGGTTTCCTTTACTCCGCCGCGATATGCCGCTCCGAGTACAACGACTCTCTGGTCTTTTAGGTCTCCGTGAATCTTGGCCAATGTGTTGACCACGTGCGCTGGCATTGCTGCGTTCGCACTTCTGGCCGCACTTACAACGGTGGCCGCTGGATCATTCCAGAGATAGAAGCGCGGGTAGATGGGAATGCAATGTCCTCCAACGGCAATTCCGGGACGATGGATATGAGAGAAAGGTTGCGAATTGGAGGCATCGATAACTTTCTGAACGTCGATGCCATGCGACTCGGAGAACAACGCAAATTGATTTGCTAGCGCGATATTGACGTCGCGATAAGTAGTCTCGGCCAACTTCGCCAATTCTGAAGCTTCTGAACTGCCCAGATCCCATACGCCATTGCCTTGTTCCAAATCTGGGCGCTCGTCGAAATCAAGGACTTCTTGGTAGAACTTCACACCATGGTGTGCGCTGGCTTCGTTGATGCCTCCCACCAATTTTGGATACTTCCGAAGATCGGCAAACACTCTTCCCGTAAAGACACGCTCTGGTGAAAAGACAAGATGAAAATCGACGCCTGCTTTCAAGCCAGAAAGTTTCTCTAGCGCGGGTGCAAAGCGGTTCCGTGTTGTTCCCACCGGCAACGTCGTCTCGTACGAGACAAGGGTTCCGCGTTTTAATCCTTTTCCGATTGACTCCGTTGCCGCATCCATCCAACCAAAATCAGGCACTCCATCGTTATCAACAAAAAGTGGAACGACGACGACCACGGCATCGCTCTCGGCCACTGCAGATGTGGTGTCGGTGGTGGCGCGAAGAGCGCCACTTTTAACGACCTCGGCCAAGTACTCACCTAGATGAACCTCACCGGGAAACGGCTCTATTCCTGCGTTGACCAGATCAACCGTTTTCTCGACGACATCGGCGCCGATCACTGCATGCCCCTTACGAGCAAATTGGACGGCAAGCGGCAAGCCAATCTTCCCGAGCGCGACAACGGTGATCTTCATCAATAAGTCCTTATCTACTGCCGATTTGTGATGCCAATCGATCATGGGCAGCCACTAGTTTATCGCCTTGGCGCTCCCATGAATATTCGTCAAGCATCGAGTCGGTAATCGCACTGGCAAATCGAGCGCGATCGGTGGTTATTTGGGTGAAACACTCTGCAAGCTCGTCACCCAACCCCGCGGTGAAAACGAGGCCATTTCCTTGAAGAAGTACTTCCTCCGCCATGGTCTTCACGTCACTGACGATAATCGGGATACGTGCATGAAGGTATTCAAAATATTTTGTCACCAGAGAAATCTCATGATTTGGGTGGTGCAGAATCGGTATCACACCACTTGTGGCATCAGAGGCGAAAGTTGATACATACCATTCGGGTACATAAGGATGGATGTGCACGCGATCTGCAACTCCCAAGGACTCCGCCATTTCGACGAGTTTTTTGACATACGCCGCGTTCGGATTCACAACAAAACCAACGTGATGATCTTTCGCCTTCACTAGCGCGTTGATCATTGCATCCATTCCACGTTGCGGTGCCGCGGCTCCGACATAAATATGGAGGGGGACTTCCGGGGCAAGACCAATCTTGGTGCGAATAGTCTTGAAGCTCTCATCCACTGCTGGCTGCACTCTTCTCGGCGCATTCAGAACTACGGTTGGACGCTCCGGCAACATATAGTCATCAGTAAGCATTCCAGCGATCGTCTCCGATACCGTCATTACTGAATCCACGCGTTTGATTGAAGACCGTTCGAGCAATGTCATGGCATCTCGCCATACTGGATGTTTACGGTGGACACCTTGGACATACTCATGCGCGTCATAAAGAATTGATATCCGGCGCCTTCGGAATAGAGCTCGCTTCTGGGCTCGAATAGCCAGCCCAAGAGTGTCGCAGTCGTTGGCGTGAATAATGTCTGGCTGCAGTGAATCTATGGTCTTGCCAAAGGCGACCTCTCCATCTTTCAGAAGCGGCCAGGTCCAGTAGAGGAACCTTGGCGAAATCCTCAGCAGATATGGACTTGCCCAGCGCCAAAAAAGCCTGTCAGTAGTGAATATTTTGCAGCCGTAGCGCACAAATCGCTTCCCACGCGGCAGATAGCGGTTGCTTAGATCGAGTATGCGATTGAAGGGGAACAAGGGAGTAACACGTTTGGTCGAGTCCATGTTGGTGATCGGAACTCTAAGAATTCGAAATCCATTCAACTCTTCGGATTCTGGTACCGACCCAATCAACCCCGCCAGAAGGGTCACTCGATAACCAGCAGCGGCGAGAGTCTCGGCGGACTTCAGTACTCGCGAGTCTCCAACGGCATTGTTCGTGACAATGGAAACAATATGAATGGAAGAACGATCCTTGGAATTCATGGCGTGCTTTTATCGGGATGTCGGAATAATGACCGTGGAATTTGTATTCGCACTCTCAATGATTGATTCAGCAACGACGACTGTTGCAAGACCTTGTTCCATTGTGACGATGTCAGATGGCTTTCCGAGAACGGCATCTCGGAAATGTTCGTGCTCCATCCGAAGAGGTTCGTGCTTGGCTATGGCGTATCGAATGACGTCGCCCTCACTCACTCCACGGAACTGCGCGATCTCATCCCATCCGGAGGTCACGGTTCCGTTTGCATAGAAAGTAAGGTCGGCTGTCAAAGTGTCGGCTACGAATGCTCCCTTTTCGCCAGTCAGAATTGTTACGCGTTCTTTCAAAGGACTAAGCCAATTCACGAGATGGTTGGTAACGGTGCCGTCCTGCAGGGTCCCGACTACGGCCACCAAATCCTCATGCACCCGCCCGGTTCGAAGTGCGGTGCGAGCCGAAACCGAGGTGTAGGCCTGGCCGGTGATCCATGAGGTCAAATCAATGTCGTGTGTCGCAAGATCCTTGACTACTCCCACGTCCGCAATTCGTGCAGGGAATGGACCCTGGCGACGCGTCACGACTTGGTAAAGGGATCCGATCTGATCAAGGCGGCGTCTAGCCTCCTGCAGGGATGGGTTGTAGCGCTCGATATGCCCAACGGCTCCGACCAAACCTGCATCGCTAAATGCTTTTGTTAACTCTTTAGAGGAAGCGGTGTCATGGGAGAGCGGTTTCTCGACCATGGCGTGAATGCCCGCGGCGGCAAGTTGCTTACCGATTTCAAGGTGATAAATAGTTGGTACAGCGACCATTGCATAATCGATACCGAGTTCGATGAGTTCTTGGACTGTCGCGACAACGGTGCGACCCTGCGCTACGCCTTGCGCATCGCCGGCCGGGTCTGAGACGCCGATGAAATCAACACCTGGGAGTGAAGCAAGCACCCGCGCATGATGGCGGCCCATCATCCCGAGGCCGACCAGGCCAGCTCGCAGATTAGCCATGCGTTAAGCCCCTGCTGACGCTATCGAGTTGATAACCGAAACGATGGTTTCGAGATCATCCTGAGATAGAGCGGGATGGACTGGAATAGAGAGGACTTCTTTGGCCGCACTGGTTGTGTTTGGCAGATCGAAAGTCAATCCGAATGATGGAAGGCGATGAACTGGAATTGGATAGTAGACGCCGTTTCCAACGCCACGCTTAGTCATCTCTGCTCCAAAGGCATCACGATCATGACCGACAACTCGGATGGTGTACTGGTGATAAACGTGAACCGCACCTGGTGCAACGTATGGGACAACAACACCCTTGAGGTTTTCATCTAGGAACTTCGCGTTGGCCTGTCGTTGCTGTGTCCACTTTGCGAGTTTGCGCAGTTGCACCCGACCGATAGCCGCGTGGATATCAGTCATACGAGTGTTGAAGCCGACAATTTCATTCTCGTAACGCTTTTCCATACCTTGGTTGCGGAGCAAGCGCGACTGACGAGCAATCTCGTCGGAGGCGGTGGTGATCATTCCGCCCTCACCGGAAGTCATATTCTTCGTAGGGTAGAAAGAAAATACTCCCGCATCTCCGAATGCACCTACTGGGGTTCCGTTAAAGGAGGCCATGTGGGCTTGGGCCGCGTCCTCTACGACAAGCAAATTATGACGTTTAGCGATGTCCATGATCTGCTGCATCGAAGCAGGTTGACCGTATAGATGAACGGGTTGAATCGCCTTTGTTCGAGGGGTTATCGCTGCCTCAATCGCCGCTGGATCAATATTGAATGTCCGCGGGTCAATGTCCACGAATACTGGCGTGGCACCAGTTAGGGCGACAGAGTTCGCTGTGGCCGCAAAAGTGAAGGAAGGCACGATCACTTCGTCCCCAGTGTCCATGCCAATCGCCTCGAGGGCCATATGCAGGCCCGATGTTCCTGAGTTGACCGCGATGCAATGACGGCCATCGACGATGGCAGAAAATTCCTTCTCGAAGGCCGCGACCTCTGGACCTTGCGCCAACATTCCAGATTGCAGAACGCGATCTACTGCTTCGCGCTCTTCTGCGCCTATAAGTGGTTTAGCTGCTGGAATCATTGTGCTCATTGATCTACTTCCGCGAGAGTGTTTGTGTCACGTTGGATGTAACGCGCGCCAGTTTTTGGACATATAAATGTGCCAGCGCCGCCATCGGTCAATGGTACGCCAGCCTTTCCGACCCAACGAATTCGCTTGGCAGGCACGCCTGCAACGAGTGCGAACGCGGGAACATTCTTTGTAACAGTGGACCCGGCGGCTACAAGAGCCCAGGCACCGATTTCGACAGGCGCGATACAGACACTTCCTGCACCGATTGAGGCTCCCTCGCGAATCGTTACGCCGGTTGCCTCCCAGTCGCTGCCACTTTTCTGAGATCCGTCCGGATTCACCGCTCGTGGATACTCATCGTTGGTCAGAATCACTCCTGGCCCAATGAAGACACCAGCCTCGAGAATTGCCGGTTCGTATACGAGGGCGTAATTCTGGATTTTGCAATTGTCGCCAACGCGCACACCAGTTCCGATATATGCACCTCGCCCGACAATCACATTCTGTCCGAGAACACTGTCCTCTCGCACTTGTGCGTAATGCCAGATTGACGATCCATCACCTATGTGGGCACTTGTTGCCACATCCGCCGTGGCATGGATTCGCGGGGCTGGAAGCATGAGGTAACCCTACCTTTGGGCCCGCCGCAATTGCCCAATTGCCTTGGCGACGAGGTCGTAACGTGCACCACTGCGCCAGAAATCCACTTGCGCCTCGGCGCGTTTACGCACTTCTCCATATTTATCGGGGTTTTCTGCCCAGGAATTCAGGATCCCGGCCGCTTGACCAGCAGTTAATTCCGTGGTGTCGAAATCGACGGTCGCCCCGGCTCGCGTGGAGACGATCACTTCGCGAGGTCGAGGTAGATCTGTCGTAATAACTGGAATTCCGCATGCGAGATACTCGCCGATTTTCGTGGGCCAAGCCCGCTGGAATGCTGGGGTATTTTCTAAGAGCGAAAGTCCCACCCACGCACCGGCAGCAAATTTCCATGAATCCTCCGGTTTTAGAGTTCCGTGGAAGTGAACGCGCGACGCTGCCGACGAATGCTCTTTCCATGAAAGGACCTGCGAAATGTCCTGACTGGCAATTGAACCCACAATGTCAAGATGCCAGTCCGGAGCCAACTCAATAGTGCGAAGCATCGACCACAACCCGCGTGAGCTCCGAACGTCGCCCACATACAGCGCGCGCGGAATCGCATCTGGATCCTGAACATCGGGCAAAAAACGCACGTCTGGAGCGTTTGTCACAACAAGGCGGTTCTTGGCAGTCAAGGGTCGGACCCATTCATCCACAACTACAGTGACATCAGCGCGCGCGCAGGCGAAGAGCGCAAATTTCGCAAGACCAATTGCCGCAATCTTCTGCAGCCCCCGTGCCCAGTCACGATCTTCGATAAGCAGTCTGTAGTCCTCGCGCACATCAGCGATCCATGGACGTTTGCGAAGGAGGGTGCTCGCCCAAATCGCTATGGCACCTTCGGGGTCTGGTGTGAAAAGCACTTTGCCGCGCGCCCTCCACGGCAGCAGGAATGCATTCGTCACACGAGTGAGACGCGATCCCTTCGAGACGATGTGAAAGACGACGCCATCGGGGACATCACACTTGTTTCCAGAACTGAATAATTCAACGCTTAATCCTTCGGCAATGCATGAGGCCATCACGCGCTGGAGGCGTGCATTAGACACGTCCCTGCCAGCAGCAAGAATGCTTACGTCATATTGCTTCATTCCGGATTCTCTTCCATAACTTGCGAATATATCTCTCGCAGAACTTGGGCATCACGATCCCAAGAGAGTTCCTCTCTTGCGGCCCTGACATTCGATATCAATTCGGCATGTCTGCCAATCGCCCTGGCAATAGCAGCCTCCATCGATTGGGAATCACCCGGCTTGTAAAGCTCACCAATGTCATATTGGCGGACAACTCGCGCCAATTCGGTGACGTCTGTGGCAATCATCGGAACCCCTGCGTGGACGGCATGAAAGAGCTTGTTGGGGAGTGCTAGGCGGTGAGACTCAAACTGGTTCGAGTGGGTGACGAATACGAGCCCAGCATTCTGCATCGCCTTGGTTACGGCTTCAATCGGCTGGGACTTCAGTACCTCGATACCGACTTTTCTGGCACGTGGAACATAATTGGCCGCCCATTGGTTTTCGTGATCGCCCATCCAGCAAATTGGGATCGATAATTTTGGTGCCGCCGCCATAGTGACTTCAAGTTCTCTGTAGGCATCAATTCGACCGGCATAGATAATTCCTCTTGGTGGAGTCACCACCTTCTTGGAGTTGTCCTCTCCACCGGGAAAACTATTTCGCACGACGAAAACCTTCTTCAGATTCCGCTCATGCTCCATCAACTCTGCGATCGAGTCACCAACGGTAATGACGGCACTTGCCTGCGAGGCCCATTGAGCCTCAGCGATCTCATCCTTTCGATCTGCAAAGGGAGTCGGTCGATACTGCCGCTGTCTTCCAAGCCACCATTCGTGGCTGTCATATATATATGGAACGCCATGCTCTTGTGCTAGCCGGTGGCCAATTCCAAGGGCGGTGAAATCGTGTGCATGCACCACACCAAATTCCAAATTCGAAGCCAGCGTGTAGGCCTCGTCAGCCCAAGCGCCAAAAGATCTTTCCCGATGTTGAGGCAAAAGAAACCATCTCAATAACTTCAGGTGAGGTGGCAATTTCTTGGTAGTCAGTGATCCCATCGACGAAGGACGCAACCCTGATCCTCCAGAGGCAGAGAGCACCGAGATTCCTTTTGGAGGTTGGAAGTCCTCCGGCACATTGCGACCAACGATTGTTATATCGAAACCTGCGTCAACCAGGGTCTGGGCCTCCCGTAAGACTCGGGTATCCCTTGCTACGGAAGTCGCAACCAACATGAGTACGGTTCTCAGACTCTTCTGGGTTGTCACAAGAGATAAAGATAGTGCCTACCAATAGGCTTACCTCATGTCCCAATGGATTCAAACAACTTCGGATTGGCTCGTGGCCAATAATCTGCAGATTCCTCTCTTTTTACTGCTGATTCTCCTTGCATTTGCCGAAGCGGCGGCCTTCGTTGGCTTCGTTCTTCCGGGAGAGACCTCGTTGCTCATCGGAGGAGTCCTGGCTCACCACAAAGTCTGGCCTTTGTGGCTCTTCCTCCTCTGCGCGATCATCGGAGCAATAGGGGGGGATTCTGTCGGATATGAGATCGGCAAACACTTCGGACCTCGGATCGAGGTCTCAAGAATGGGAAGACTAGTCGGCCCGAAGCGATGGCTGCTTGCGCAAAGAATTTTCGATAAATATCACGGCGGCGCAATTTTCTTCGGCCGTGCCCAGGCGCTGCTTCGTGCACTTGTTCCTGCATTGGCTGGCATGAACAGAGTTCCCTACTGGACCTTCCTCAAATGGAATGCTGCAGGAGGAATTGTCTTCTCAACCATTATTGTGTTGTTGGGCTACGAATTCTCAGACAAACTGGCGAAGGTTGAACACGCGCTGAAGTACTGGGCAATCGGATTTCTCACCGTCGCGGTCTTTGTATTTATCTATATCAAGCGCAAAGTAGAAGCAATGATTGAAGCAGAAGTGGAATCGGAGTAATCTGAACAAATGTCCAAGGTCAGTCGTCGTGGGTTCCTTTCGGCACTGAGTGCGCTGGTGCCGTCCTTCTTGATGACCAAAGCTCAAGCATCTCCGGCATTCTCTTTTTCAAAATCAGGAGATCCGAAGTTGGGTGCACTTCTGGGCAAGTCATCGCAGATTAAGGTCGGTCAGACTCAGATCTATTCGGGAAAGGAAACCTCCGGGAGAGTAATTGAGGTAATTCTTACCAGAACCAAAAAGGGCCTGACGGCACTGGACGGCACTTGTACTCATCAAGGTTGCACAGTCGGGCTGGACCGGAAACAGAAGAAAATAGTCTGCCCCTGCCACGGATCAGTCTTTGACCCCGCTACAGGAGATGTCATTCTTGGCCCAAATGGAGCGCCCAGAAATTCCATCAACCCTCTCACCAAATACACCATCACAGAAAAAGCTGGCAACATCTACATCAGGTAATCCAATTAATTGAGTTCGAACGACTCTTCACTTGTCGGGATATACACGTTCCAATGCAGTTCCTTGCGAAGTCGCGAGGCGAGTGCGCTCTCGGAGTCAGGTTCACCATGCACGACAAAGGCCTTATCCACCTTTTTAATATTGCGTAGCCAGGCAATCAATTCGTCAGAGTCAGCATGAACCGAGAAGCTCTCGATCTTCACGATTGTGGCGTGCACCGGAATCCATCTCCCGTGGATCTTCACATGCGCCTCACCATCCTCGAGAGAGCGACCTCGGCTTCCGGCGGCCTGATAGCCAACGAGGATGATCGTGTTCTTGGGGTTAGGCAACATCTTCGCCATGTGATGAATAACCCGTCCACCTGTGCCCATTCCGCTTGCCGAAATGATGATGCTGGTTTCCTTTATTTCATTGAGTGATTTGGATTCCTCCACCGTGCGCATTTCTGCCAAGTTGCCCGGATCAAACGGATCGACAGCCCTCCATTTCTCTGCAACTCCTTCTCGAAGTTCAGGAGCATTCCTCTTTACTGCATCGCGGTAGAAGTCCAAGGCCGCAAGTGCCATAGGAGAATCAACGTAAATCGGGATATTCGGAATCTTTTTGCTGCCAATGAGCTCTCGCAAGGCCATCAAAATGACTTCGGTTCGGTCAACTGCGAAAGCGGGTATGAGCATCGACCCGCCCCGCCCGATTGCGGCATTGATCTCGTCGGCAAAAGTATTTAGGGGCGCTTCATGTACCCGATCCCCATAAGTGGATTCCGTGACAACTGCATCGAGGGTCAGAGCATCAGGATGATCTGGCGGAGCCAGAAGGGGATGGTTATCTCGCCCAAGATCGCTGGTGAAGAGGATCTGCCTTCCGTCAATTTCAAGCAACACGTATGCCGAGCCGAGTATGTGCCCCGACGGAAAGAAGGTGACCGACGCATCCTCAGTAAGTCTCACACTCTTACGGAAGTTAACTGACGTGAAATGGCCGAGTGTCTTTTCAACGTCCTGCAAATGGTAAAGCGGCAAGGGGATTGGGTGTTTTGAGAAACCCTTTTCGCCTGCGTATTTTGCATCTTCCATCTGAAGTTTTGACGAATCGCGAAGTATCACGGTTGCTAGATCAATGGTGTAATCCGTCGCAAAGATTTCTTTGGTAAAGCCTTGGCGAACAAGGAGAGGCAAGTAACCACAGTGATCAAGATGGGCGTGCGTGAGAACAATTGCATCAATGCTGGAGGGATCCACCGGGAAAGGATCCCAATTCTTCTTTCGATTCTCCCGCAGTCCCTGAAACAACCCCGCATCGACCAGAATCTTCGATTTGACACTGGTTACGAGAAATCGACTGCCAGTAACTGTGTTGGCCGCCCCTAAGAAAGTTATGGTGACTCTTCCCATGTTGAAAGGGTATTACCTGACTTGCTTGTCTGGAGAGTGAGATTGAACCTACTACCCCGTAACCTTCACAATGATTTCCCTCTCTGTTAATCTCTCACAACTAAAGCGATAAGAGTCGGAGATCTGATGCATCACAAGAAAGCAATTTTGTTAGTTACAGCCTTACTTGCCACTTTCTTTGTTGCACCAATGTCAGTCTCGCAAGCGGCCACCCAGCAGCATCCGGGTCACTCAAAACTCACTAGCTACTACCCGACCGCGGGCAAGGCGACCTCGATGGGAGCCTCTGTAGCTGCTGGCCTTGGAGCCGTCACTTACCAGCCAGGCGCTCCAATTATCTCTGAACCCAATGTCTACGTGATTTGGTACGGCAACTGGGATGCAAAAAGTTGCTCCGCTCCTAGTGGTGGCACTTCAACTCCATCCATCGTGAAAGATTTTCTTGCCTCGTTGGGCGGATCAGATTGGAACAAGATCAACACCACTTACTATCAAATCATCAATGGCAAGAAAACCTTCGTCCAGCCAACCAGCGAAGTCGAAGGTTGCACGGTAGATCCCGGTTCGCAGGGTCTCTCACTCGATTCTGACACGGGTCCACAAGTATCCGACGTTGTTGAGAATGCGTTGTCGACAAAAGCGCTCAAGACGGATCCCAACGGGGTGTACCTGGTGTTGACGGCAAGCAATGTGAACGTTGCCGATTTTATGACACTTCTTTGTGCATACCACTGGGCTTACGACAACGCTCAAACCACAATTAAGTACGCATTCATCGGTGATGCTTCCACAAACCTAAGTCAATGTGCGCCACAGATAACCAACTCTCCCAATAGCAATCCAGCCGCTGATGCCATGGTCTCGGTGTTGGCCCATGAATTCGTTGAAGCGGTGTCGGATCCTTTCGGAACCTCTTGGTTTGATCAGGCCGGTTTCGAAAATGCCGATAAGTGCGCCTGGACATACGGCAAGGCCTCGAGAGTGGCCAATGGGTCATTCGCGAACATGACACTTGGCGACCGGCAATATCTTGTACAACAGAATGTGGCGGCCAATTCAAACACCTGCGTACTTTCTCTCAAGGGAAATGAATCGGACCACAACTCTTCTTCGCACCAATAGTTTTCGGATTCAGTCCGCAAACAATTCGCACGTGGAAGTTTGCTGCGTGTGGTCAACCTTGCGGGCTGATAGATTCGCACCATGTTCAGCGAGCACATAATTAGGCGCCACATCGACTTTAAACGTACCGCCAGCGCGCTCTGCCCTCGCTTTCTCTGAAATTTCGCTATCTCTAGCCCATTTGGGCAACCACGTCTTATTAGCGGGCCTAATTCCCGTGACTTCTAGGCACACGTAAAAACCACATACATTGAGAGAAGGAAAAATGAAAATAGGCAAAATCGGCAGGCTTGCTCTTACAAGCGCACTAGTTCTGACCCTGGTAGCGGGTACAAACAATGCGAGCGCCGCAAACTCGAATGCAACTATCAATATTGGCTCCTTGTACGAGCCCCAGAACTTGGACAACACTGCTGGTGGCGGCCAAGGAGTCACTGAGGCTCTAAACGGCAATGTTTACGAAGGACTATTCCGCCTGAGCGATAGTGGAAAAGTTGAGAATCTTCTCGCAACCAGCACAAAGGTCAGCGCTGACGGTCTCACATACACATTTACTTTACGATCCAATGTTCACTTTCACTCCGGCAAGGTTTTGACATCGGCCGACGTGAAGTACAGCATCGATAAAGTAATCGCTCCGAATTCGCAATCGGCTCGAAAGAGCAGTTTTGGAAATATCAAGTCCATAACGACTCCCGATGCGAAGACGGTAGTTGTGACTCTTGCTTCACGTTCCATCTCTTTTGTCTACAACTTGAGTTACATCTGGATCGTAAACTCATCGGTCAAGGACATCACAGCATCGGAAGATGGAACAGGTCCATACGTGCTTGATGCCTGGAAGCGCGGATCAACTCTCAGTCTCAACCGCTTTGACGGCTACTGGGGAGCGGCGGCTAAGAACAAGACAGTCGTCTTCCATTACTTCACCGATGCCACCGCACTTAATAACGCCCTTTTGACCCACGCAGTTGATGTGATCACAAGCGAGCAGAGTCCAGATGCTTTGGCTCAATTCAAGGGTGGCGATTTCAAGATCAATAACGGAGCGTCCACCACCAAACTTCTTCTGGTCTTCAATGACCGGGTCGCTCCTTTCAACAAGCCGCTTGTCCGCAGAGCCATTACGTCGGCTATCGACAACAAGAAGTTACTCCAGGCTATTTGGGGATCTTACGGAACTCTCACCGGCTCTATGGTCCCTCCGACCGACCCTTGGTACGAGAATCTCACCAAGGTAAATCCATACGATGTTTCCCTTGCCAAGAAGGAGCTTGCGCGTGCGGGATATCCAAAGGGATTCACCTTCAGACTGGATACGCCGAACTATGATCCACATCCAGCAGCCGCGGTCTTTATCAAGTCCGAACTAGCCAAAATCGGTGTAACCGTGAACGTAAACATCATCACTGCCGATCAGTGGTACAACAATGTCTACAAGAAACTCGACTTTGTTGCCACAATGCAAGAGCATGTTAACGATCGAGATGTCGTCTGGTACGGAAATCCTAATTTCTATTGGGGCTACAACAATCCACGCGTCACCAAACTGATCAATCAAGCAGAGCAGTCACACACCGCGGCCGAACAAGCCGCTCTTTTGAAGCGAGCCAACAGAATCATTGTTGGCGATGCGGCAAGTGACTGGATCTACCTCTACCCGCAGATTGTCGTCGCCGCATCTGGACTTTCCGGCTATCCAATCAACGGGTTGAACTCGCAGTTCTTTGCGTACAACATTACAAAGAACTGATTTATATTGATATCAAACTAAATCTGCTCGAAATACAGCCCAGGTGTGCTAGCGCACCTGGGCTGTTTCGACTGTTGGGATTTTACAAAGACTTCCCCTTTTTTGCGAAAATACTGGGTAAAGTAGGCGGCAATCCATCAAAATAGCCTAGGAGATCCAAAGAGTGGTCGAACCTGCCTCAATCATTGTTTCGATTCGCAACCTGTCCCGCTCTTTCGGAAGTGTACGAGCCGTAGATGGCGTGGATCTGGATATCTACGCTGGTGAATTCCTAACTCTTCTTGGACCCTCCGGTTCGGGCAAGACAACCGTGCTGCGCATGATCGCCGGCTTTGAAAAGCCGGACACCGGCACCATCACCCTGGCCGGCAGAGACGTTTCACAATTGCCTCCCTATGAGCGAGACGTAAACACTGTCTTTCAGGATTACGCACTATTTCCGCACATGGACGTTATTTCCAACATTGAATACGGATTACGCATCCAGGGCATAGAGAAGGGTGAGCGCAGAGTCCGTGCCGAAAAGGCGTTAGAGCAAGTCAGACTCGAGGGCTACGGCGGTCGCAAACCCGCTCAACTTTCAGGTGGGCAGAGGCAGCGCGTGGCACTGGCGCGGGCACTCGTGAATCGGCCTTCGGTCCTGCTTCTAGACGAACCGCTTGGTGCCCTCGACCTCAAACTCCGCGAGCAGATGCAGATCGAGTTAAAAGAATTGCAGCGTGAAGTTGGGATCACATTTGTTTTCGTCACTCATGACCAAGAAGAAGCATTGACCATGAGCGACCGTATTGCCGTCTTCAACCAGGGCAAAATTGAGCAACTTGGGACCCCGCGAGAGGTCTATGAAAACCCGCAGAGCCCCTTTGTCTCCGAGTTCGTGGGACAAACTAACAAGATCGTCCTAGAAGGCAAACACATCAACATTCGCCCAGAATTCATCACGATTTCCAAGAGCAATAAGTTCGGCGATCGCACTGTCTCTGGGATCCTCCACGATGCGATCTTCGTCGGCGCGACAACAAGGTACCTCGTCCACACCGACCTTGGTCAGAGCATCGTTTCAACGCAACCCGACGGGAAAGTATCCGTGGGCGATCCTGTCGTGCTCTCGTGGGAGTCGACAAAAGAATTCCTGGTGAAATAAACCGCATCAGGTAAACCGCGTTCAATGGCTGAGCGCGGTCTGTATAGAGGGAGGTACAGATGCAAAAGAAGCGTCTGTTTTCGCAGATCGCAGCTGCATCTGCAGTAGCACTAATCCTTGCTGGCTGCAGTTCCAGCAACAACAACGCCACAACGACGACTCTCCCTAAAGTCGACGCTTTGAAGACCCTTGGTGCAGGTGAAGGCCAAGTGAACATAGTGGCGTGGGCTGGGTACGTTGAAAATGGATCCAACGATCCAAAGGTCAACTGGGTAAGCGACTTTGAGAAAGAGACTGGCTGCAAAGTCAACGTAAAGATCGGTTCTACTTCAGATGACATGGTCGCCTTGATGAAGACCGGTGAGTACGACGTAGTCTCAGCGTCGGGAGACGCGTCCCTACGCCTCATATACGGAGGCGACGTGGCACCAGTAAATACATCGCTCGTACCGAACTATGCAGACATTTTCAGCGACTTGAAGGATCAGCAATGGAACTCCGTCAACGGAGTTGCATACGGAATTCCTCACGGACGTGGCGCCAACTTGCTGGCCTACCGAACCGACATCGTCAAGCCCGCGCCAACATCATGGGGCGCCGTCTTTGACGCTAACTCGCCATACAAGGGAAAGATCACTGCATATGACTCCCCCATTTACATTGCAGATGCTGCGCTCTACTTGATGAAGACGAAACCTGAATTGGGGATCAAGTACCCTTACGCACTTGATCAGAAGCAATTCGATGCCGCAGTTGCACTGCTGAAAGTTCAGAAGCCGCTTATCGGCGAATACTGGAGCGATTACTTGAAGCATGTTGCTTCGTTGAAATCGGGTGGAACCGTCCTCGGAACAACCTGGCAGGTCAATATCAACTTGGCACAGAGTGAAGGCGTCAAGGTTGAGGGCATCAAGCCAGTAGAAGGATCAACTGGATGGTCCGACACATGGATGATCAGCAGCAAGGCTAAGCATCCAAACTGCGGATACATGTGGATGAACCACATTGTTTCCCCGAAGGCCAACGCGGCCGTTGCCGAATGGTTCGGCGAAGCTCCTTCGAATGCCAAGGCATGTGCCCTTACATCCGATAAGAACTTCTGCACCACCTACCACGCTGCAGATGCTGCGTACTGGAAGGACGTTTACTACTGGAACACAGCTACGGAGGCTTGCCTCGACGGGCGAACCGACGTGAAATGCGTTCCATACTCAGAGTGGGTTAAGGCCTGGTCGAGTCTGCGAAACGCTTAAGAGTGAACCGGGTGCGGGGATAACCCGCACCCGGTTTTTCAACGAACGAACCAGAATAGAAAGGAGAAGCCAATGAAGAGTTCAATCGCTACATGGATGCATAAGCGACCCAAATTCCGCCTGATGGCTCTCCTTGCTGCTCCAACGCTCTGGCTGGTTGTCGCCTACCTAGGGGCCCTCGGCGCATTGCTAGTAACTGCTTTTTTCACGATCGACAGCTTCACTGGAAATGTCATCGCCAAGTTCAACTTAGGCAATTTCCACGACATGCTCACCGACCCTGCCTACCGGAACGTCGTACTGCGGACACTCGGAATAGCAATTTCGGTGACGCTCATCTGCGCGATCTTCGCCATACCCATGGCGTTCTTCATGGCGAAAATTGCCAAACCGAAAAGTCAGAAAGTGCTTGTCGCTCTTGTGCTGACACCTCTGTGGGCCTCGTACTTGGTGAAGATCTACGCATGGCGGACCATGTTGGAACCGAACACCGGCGTCCTGGACTGGATTCTGGGACCAATCGGAATTCACTCGCCGGGATTCGGTGGCCCTGCGATCATCATTGGGCTCTCATATCTATGGCTGCCTTACATGATCCTGCCCATCTACGCCGGACTCGAACGTCTTCCGAATTCGCTTCTGGATGCATCGGGCGACTTGGGCGCAAAGAATTTCTACACTTTTCGAAGGGTCATCCTTCCACTCATTTTTCCAAGTCTGGTCGCGGGATCTATGTTCACTTTCTCCTTGACCCTCGGTGATTACATCACTGCTCAAATTATTGGCGGCAAACTTCAGATGCTGGGAAACGTCGTTTATCAGAACTTCAGCATCAACCTTCCTTTTGCCGCGACCATCGCAACCATTCCTGTCGCGATCATGGCCATCTATCTGTGGCTGGTTCGCCGCACCGGCGCATTGGCGAGTCTCTAAATGACCATCTCAAACCGCGCCAGATTCGCCCTGATGTCCCTCATGGGAGTCGGCCTCGCCTTCATCTACGTTCCGCTCTCAGTAGTGGTAATCAACTCATTCAACAGCAGTCGCACCTTCAGTTGGCCGCCTGCAAGTTTCACGACCGAATGGTGGAGTAAGGCGATTTCCAATACCGGCGTCCGGCGAGCATTGTCATGGAGCCTTACCGCTGGCTTCTCGGCAACCTTTATCGCATTGTTACTTGGCACGGCCCTGGCTTTCGCAGTCGCCCGATACGACTTCTTCGGCAAGGACATAATCTCCTTGCTGGTGGTACTTCCTATTTCTCTGCCAGGCGTAGTAACAGGTATCGCGCTGAGCAATGCGTTTAATCAAGAAATTGGATTATCGGCGGGGCTACTGACCATCGTCATCGGACACGCGACTTTCTGTATCGTCGTTGTCTACAACAATGCTCTTGCTCGCCTTCGCAGAATGGGCACATCTCTGCAAGAGGCATCGATGGATCTGGGCGCAAACGGCATCACGACTTTTCGCTTGATCACGCTGCCCAATCTGGCATCGGCGCTCTTTGCCGGAGGACTCCTCGCTTTTGGGCTCTCCTTTGACGAAATCGTAGTTACGACCTTTACCGCGGGTCCCGGCATCCAGACCCTTCCCATTTGGATCTACAACAACCTCTTTAGGCCCAACCAAGCGCCAATTGTCAATGTCGTTGCGGCCACGCTGGTTGTCGTTTCAGTAATTCCAATTTACTTATCACAGAGGCTAAGCCAAGATTCAACAAGTGGCGGACGCTTCTAAGGGAGATTAAGCATGAGACTTTACGGAACCTACACGCCTGGCAAATGGGATGAGAAGGCAATTGATGTAATCGGGGAACACCAGCAACTCACGCGAGTGAGCGCTGAGTTTGTCTTCGAAGGCGACATCGAAGGCCTTGCGAAAGTTGAGTACCTGATGTTCTATTCATACTTTGATGCGGCCGATATGCACGCCTCGAAGGCACAGTACGTGGGCCAGATTCGCATCATCGGAAAACTCAAAGGCAAGTCGGGAAGTTTTGTCGTTAACGACTCTGGCTCATTTGTCGATGGCGTCGCAAGTTCTGAGCTTTCAATAATCCCCGG
>DASXUM010000050.1:0-8561 GCA_036504835.1 Candidatus Nanopelagicaceae bacterium | reverse complement strand
GCCATCTTTGTTGGCAATGGGTTTTCGCTTCATCCAAGCCTGTCTCATTCTGGGATTATTCTTGTTGCTACGTAAAGGGCTAAAGCCATTTCGCGTGCCTCGTAAAGAGATACTCAGCGCCGGTATGTTTGGCGCAATGCGTCTTGGCATTGGATTGGGTGCAACTTCATTGGCAGAGCACACTGTTCCGAGCGGAGTCGCCGCGCTTATCTACAGTTGCCTACCTCTATGGATCTCACTCTTTCGCGCCATATCAGGTGATCGACCTGCCGCACTGTCGTGGTTTGGCATCGCGATCGGATTCATTGGAGTCGCGATTCTCTTGAAGCCAGGCCAAGTTACCGCAGTCGAGCACTCCAACTCGGGCCGGCTCTGGTTCTGGATGGCAGTCATTCTCTTTGGAAACTTTGCTTGGGCGTTAGGAACTTTCCTAGCGCCGAAATTCCCCACCCCCAAGAACACCTTTATTTCGACTTTCTACGAAATGTTATTTGCGGGAATCATTTTGAGCATCGTCGGATTGATATCTGGCGAGAAGCTTTCAAGTTTCTTCGACGCGACGGCAAGCGGCTGGTTGGCTCTCCTCTACTTGAGCATCTTCGGTTCCATTGTCGGATACAGCGCGTACGTATGGCTCGTCGCAAACGCTCCCGTGAGCCTTACTGCGACGTATGCATACGTGAATCCCGTCGTCGCAGTGTTCCTTGGCGTTGTCTTCATCCACGAGAAGTTCCACATCACCGAACTACTCGGCGGGATCGTGGTCGTGCTCGGCGTAATGCTCGTCGTCAGCGTTGAAGGGCGACGAAAGCAAACTACTCCGGTTCGGCCGCTGGAAAATCTATAAACGGAACCAAACCGGCAACCCCACCAATCGTTAATACAACGCCATAGCGTGGGCGACTCCCATTTCCCCTATTTGGCACAGATCTTCTCTAGTCTCTCCAAACTTGCGGACATCGACTCACGCAAGGAATTGGTTCCGTTGATCCACATCCCGCCATCACGGAAGAGAGACTCCGACAAAGGACCAGCGTCAAACACTTCGGTGACGACGGTGGCGTTGTCACCGTCGGGAGCGAGGACATAGCCCCATCGGTAGCCCGCAGGGATACCGATTTTGGATGGATCATTATCTTCAGCCCGAGAAAGGTCTCCAGGAGCTGGTTCCCAAAATATGCGCCGATGTGGCTCGAACTCCACAACATAGTTGATGATGAGGTAATCATCTCCGAGCCGATGCATTTTCATCGTGAACGTGTCGCCAACTTTGGAAATGGGACTGTCTACTAAGGGTCCCCTAAGCATGCCGGATCCGTCAAAATCCATGTGACGTTGCGGATTTGCCAGGATCTCGAAGATGAGGGCCGCCGGCGCTTCGATTCGGCGTGACACTTCTATCAGCTTGCTTTTCTCTGCCATGGTTCGGCCTCTCTGTTGCTTTCTCACTGGACTCTGCGTTTGCTTTTAAGTAGCGCACCTCAGTGATTCACGCGGTTGAACATTACAGGCACGCGCATTCATTCGTCCGTATCGAATAATAAAGCAACAAAATCCGGAAACCCCACTAGTCATTAATGTAACCCCATGGATTTAGGACAACGGTCACTCTGCGTAACCGCTATTTCTGTCATACTAAAGCAGCTCTGGATGATCGGTTGGCATCGATCAAAAGTCGAGGGATTTTGGGCAAGGGCTCCGAGAGATCGGGGCCCTTTCTATTGAGCGAGGAACTTTTTTGGGCAACCCGGCTTAAGTGCGCCCTCAGTTGCGCTCACTTACTCAAGTTGAAAGAGAATTAAACGTTGAACCTGAATTCAACGACATCGCCATCGTGCATGACGTACTCCTTGCCTTCCATGCGGACTTTGCCCTTGGCTTTCGCTTCAGCCATCGAACCGGCGGCAACGAGATCATCGAAAGAGACAACTTCGGCTTTGATAAAGCCTTTCTGGAAATCAGTGTGAATTACGCCAGCAGCCATAGGCGCGGTGTCACCAACGTGAATCGTCCAGGCTCGCGCTTCTTTAGGACCCGCAGTCAGGTACGTCTGTAGACCGAGGGTGCGGAAACCAACGTGGGCCAACGTGGCCAGACCCGGCTCGCTTAGCCCAATGGAATTCAAGAGTTCAAGCGCGTCTTCATCACTTAGTTCGGCAAGTTCGGCCTCCGTCTTGGCGTCCAAGAAGATCGCTTCAGCAGGTGCAACTAGTGCGGCAAGTTTGGCGCGAAGTTCGGAGTCATTGAGTTCTGCTGCGTCGACGTTGAAGACATAAAGAAAAGGCTTGGCGGTAAGCAGATGCAATTCCGCGAGCGCTTCGAGATCGACGCCGCTTCCGGAAAGTGGCTTGCCGGCATTGAGGACGACTTCGGCCTGTTTCACTGCTTCAAGAACGTGCTGGCGGTCCTTATTCATCCGCGCTTCTTTTTCAATTCGATTCATCGCTTTGGAGATTGTCTGCAGGTCGGCTAGGGCCAACTCAGTGTTGATGATCTCCATATCGCTGGCAGGATCAACGCGACCCTCGACGTGGATGACATCGCTGTCGTTGAAAACGCGGATGACCTGGCAGATCGCATCGGTCTCGCGGATATTGGCAAGGAACTGGTTGCCCAGGCCCGCACCCTCAGAGGCGCCCTTCACGATTCCCGCGATATCCACGAACGAGACGACGGCGGGAAGGATCTTCTGGGATCCGAAGATCTCGGCCAGCTTGGCCAAGCGGGCATCCGGCACGCCGACGACGCCCACATTGGGCTCGATAGTGGCGAAGGGGTAATTGGCCGCGAGGACGTTGTTCTTGGTTAGGGCGTTAAAAAGGGTGGACTTACCCACATTGGGCATTCCGACGATTCCGATAGAGAGGCTCACGAGGAGTAGAGCCTACGCGCCTTCGTCGGTGGTTCCTGCCACGATAAGCCCATGAGCATGGGCATATACCTTTTTGTGGGCTTGATCCTTGGCGTGATTATCGGATTTCTTATCGCGCGGGGGCGATCCAGCGCCGCTGAAGCGCAACTAGCCACCACCCATGCCCAACTTGTAGCTGCAACCAGTTCTGTCGCCACCCTCGAAAAGCAGATCGCGACTATGCAAGGCGCCCAGACCGAGACAACCAGGCTAGCCACCGAACTTGAGGCGATGAAGAAATCCGTCGAATCTCTCTCGACCCAGGCCCGCCAGGCCGAACTTAGCCGGGTTGAGGCCGAACAGAAGATTCGCAACGACCTCACCAATATGGCCTCGACTAACCAGTCTCTCCTCGAGGAGACCTCCAAAATTGCTGGTGCACTTTCCAGTTCGCAGACCCGCGGAAAATTTGGGGAAGCCCAACTCGAGCAACTTCTGGAAAACTCCGGTCTCATCGAAGGCGTGCACTTCAGTCGTCAGAAGTACATGTCAGGAGATGGGGACAAAGTCGGAATCCCCGACATCACGATTTCATTTCCAGGTTCCAGCGTTCTCTTTATCGATTCGAAATTTCCTTTCGAACGTTTTCTCGAGGCCTTCGACACCAACGATATGGCCCTGCGCGAATCTCTCATCGAGCAACATGCAAAAGATCTTCTCAAGCACGTAGATGCACTCGCCAAACGCGGATACGCAGATCGCGATGACTCGGCCAGCTTCGTCGTTCTCTTTGCGCCATTTGAATCCATCCTGACCGAGGCACTTCGAGTTGATCCGCGACTGCTCGAGAAGGCATTTAGAAAGGGAGTCACTATCGCAACCCCTACGACGATGATGTCACTTCTGGCAACGGTGGGTTATGTATTTAGCCGTAACCGACTTGCTGAGAGCGCAGCCGAGATTCAAGAGTTGGCGGGGACTTTCCTCAAGAACGTCGCCTCGCTGCACGTAAAAATCGTCACTGTAGGCGAGCGACTCAAGCAGACTCTCAAGGCCTACAACGACATGATCCCCACCGCCGAGAGCACTGTGCTGAGTCCTGCCAAGAAGATTATGAGTCTGGGAGTGTCAGGTGACGCCAGTAAACTGAAGGCATTCCCCGAGGTTTCGGAGAATGTCCGCGCACTCAAGAGCAAGTTGGCCCTTGATGCGCCCGAAGATTTCATCGATAGTGAAGAAATAGATGAGGAGATCGAATGAGTTCCCCCGCTGGACTGCAGATATCAAAAAAGGGGCTTACCAAAGCAGGGGTTGTCGTGCTGCAGACATTCTTTATTGGGCTTGTCTCGATCATTGAAGTTTTCTTCCGTCACGGGATCGGCGTCTTCACCGGAATCATGATCTGCCTCGCCGTACTCGGAACCGTCCGCTTTGGTCGCGCGGGCACCGAATATGTTTCGGCCGCTACGGCCCCTCTTGCCTTCGCCGTCACAACTTTCCTGGCCACGGCTTTGAGCGATGGACTGCACGTCTCCAAGGT
This sequence comes from Candidatus Nanopelagicaceae bacterium, assembly GCA_036504835.1. Taxonomy (GTDB): domain Bacteria; phylum Actinomycetota; class Actinomycetes; order Nanopelagicales; family Nanopelagicaceae; genus QYPT01. Next base: position 4,170 of record DASXUM010000050.1, on the reverse strand, counting down.
GGGAGTCGACTTCGTGTCATCCCTTGCCAGTGCCGCGCCTTACCTTCTTATCGCTGCCGCCTATGGCTGGCTCACGTACTTTCGATCTAGGCGTTCACATCCCACCAGATAGTCGCAACCTCGCGCTGCTTGGGCGTTGGATTGGCACGTAGATAATCCCGAACTTCTTGTAGTCGTTCGGCCGGCAAGCAGAGGCGAATTCGCATGAACTCTGCCTCTTGATCCAGATCAACCGTGTCACGCATCGGCCCTGTCCAGTTTTGAACGCGGGCGTTGATCCCTAACTCCCCCAACACTTCGAAGAGGTCCTCGGAAGTTGGCTGCGTCGGTCGTTCTAGATTCCAGAAATGTTTCCAAGCAGTCGACATGTTCGACAGAGGGTGCCGTGTGGGCATCTCAATCACAACTCGGCTCCTGGCGTGGTCACTCAATGCGGTGAGAAAGGGTCCGATTTCTGCCACGTTGTACACGACGTGATGAGACACAACAACATCTGCAACTGGAACTTCCGGCGCAATCTGCGGCCAGAAACCTTCAAATACTTCAAATGTCACTCCCCTTTTCACGGCATTCTCGGAGAACATCGTGAGCATCTCAGGTTGATGATCAACGCCGATTACATGCGCTGCCGGCGGCGTCAACGCGAATGCAGCGATGCCCCCGCCACAACCGACATCCAATACAGAGCCGCCTACCGGGAGAGCCTCGAAGGCGCGGGTGTGCGAGATCGTTAATGTGATCTCATCCGGCACCTGAAAGAGAACAGGTGGATGTATCCATGGACTGGTCTCCGCCTGATCCAGAATCTCTTTCGGAATCCCCCACGTGGAAAGGGATCGCGCCCACTCTTCTTGGTGTGACATTTAAGAAAGTGCAAACACCGCAGTATTGGCTGGAGACATGCTCCAGGTTTGATAACCGCCATCCAGGTTCACGGCGTTGAATCCCAACTCGGTAAGAAGCAAGGCGGCTGTATGTCCGCGCAATCCCACCTGACAATTAACGAGAACATCATGCGAGCCAATCTCGCCTAATCTCTCGCGCAACTCATCTATGGGGATGTTCGTTGAACCTGGGATTGAACCGCGCGCAAATTCGCGTCTTGTTCTCACATCCACAATCTCATAGCCGCGGTCGCGATATTCCTCGATCTCACTCCATTGTGCCGCTTTAGAAAGCCCGGAAAGCCGGTTCTCCGCGATATAGCCCAGCATGTTTACGGGATCCTTTGCCGATCCAAAGGGAGGCGCGTATGCAAGTTCAAGGTCGGCAAGTTCAGGCGCCGTAATTCCACCGCGCATCGCTGTCGCAATCACATCAATGCGCTTGTCTACGCCTTCCGTGCCAACACCTTGGGCACCAAGTATCTCTCCCGTTTGGCTATCAAAGAGGAGCTTCAGCGACATCGGCTTTGCACCCGGGTAGTAGCCCGCATGAGATGCGGGATGAGTATGGACTGCGTGGAAGCCGCGCTTCTGTGCAACTAGTCGCTTCTCATTCCAACCGGTCGTTGCGATAGTCAAGTCAAAAACTTTTACGATCGCCGTACCGATCGTCCTGACTGGCCGAACGGAAAGACCTGCAATGTGATCTGCGACGACTCGTCCATGTCGATTGGCAAGGTTCGCAAGTGGGACCAACGTTGCGCTTCCGTCAATGGAGTCCTTCTTTTCGGCAGCATCGCCGACGGCATAGATATTCGGATCGCTGGTGAGATTGACATCATTCACGGCAATTCCACCGCGGTCGCCAATCTCCAGATTCGCCATTTTCGCAAGCGAAATATCAGGTCGAACTCCGATGGCAAGGATGACTAGTTCGGCTGGCAAAACTTCCCCACTCGAAAGAGAGACCGAACTCTGCGATATGGACGCTACGCCATTGCCTAAAAATACTTGCACTCCATGGTTGATCAACTCGTCGGCGACAAGCGAAGCCATCTCGGGATCGAGGGGCGCCAATACCTGCGGAAGAGCTTCGACAACAGTCGTCGGTATCCCCTTGTGGGCCAAATTCTCTGCAACCTCTAGTCCAATAAAACCGCCACCAATGACCACTGCATTCTGCGGTTGCTCATTTACCTGTGCCACGATCTTCTCTACATCTTCAACCGTGCGCAATGTAATGGCTCGCTCGATGCCAGGGATTGGCGGGATGACTGGGTTGGCACCTGGGCTGAGAATTAGTTTGTCGTAGGAAATTTCTGACTTCTCGCCACTTGCTAGGTCAAGAACTTCCAAAGTTTTCGTTGCGGGGTCGATGCGCGTCGCCTCGGTGGAGACCCTGACATCCAGCCGGAACCGAGCGTGAAGGGACTGCGGTGTTTGAAGGAAGAGAGACTTCTCCTCCTCGATGATTCCGCCGACAAAGTAGGGAAGACCGCAGTTTGCGTACGAAACATGTCCGCTCTTTTCAAGAACGATGATCTCCGCATCGGCGTCCAAGCGCCGTAAGCGAGTTGCGGCCGACATCCCTCCGGCAACACCCCCGACAATAACTACCTTCATTACGAAGTCACCGTCATCATTCCCTGCGACATCCAGTCGGCGAGTCCGTTCTGCAGATTGTAAATATGTTTGAAGCCCATTTTCGCCATGGCCTCTGTGGCGATTCCAGATCGGCGCCCGCTGTGGCAATAGACGGCGTAGGTCTTCGACTTATCTAACTTAGCAATCTCAGAATCGAACGTTGACGCTTCAACGTCAATGTTCATTGCTCCCTGGATGTGCCCTTGCGAAAACTCACCTGGAGTTCGCACGTCCAGAATCACGACATTGGATTGCTGGGTAATATTTGAAAAATCTTTGGCGTTCATATTGGTTATGGCGCCCTTGTTCGAAGAACAACCGGCAAGCAACAGGGCTCCGGCGATCAATACACCAATACCTGCAACTACTCTCTTATTCATTTTTCTCCTAGGCCAGACTCAAGAAAAGCTTCTGAAGGTTTTCAGTAACTTGGGGAGCGTTCTTATCGTTATCAATAATGCAACTTTTTAAGTTTTCGGAAATCAAGGTGAAGGCAGCCGTATTGATGGCTTTGCTCACAGCAGCCATTTGAATGACGATTTCATTGCACGTGCGATCTTCATCGAGCATCCGCACAATGGCGCCTAACTGCCCATGTGCCCGCTTGAGACGTCTACTAATGGCGTCCTTCTGATCCTGATCCAACTCAGTCTTCGCCATTATCGTCTCCCGTTCTGGTCGGTTATGCCTTACTTGGCAGGCTCGACCGAACTTCTTCCATATCGAGTTTCTGGATCGCCGCGATCAATTCATCCAAGCTGCTCGCTGGAAGGGCGCCGGCTTGGTTGAAGAGCAAGATGCCGTCTCTAAAAGCCATCAAGGTGGGGATGGAAGAAATTCCTGCCGCCGCCGAAAGCTGTTGTTCTGCTTCGGTATCCACTTTTGCGAAAGTGATGTCGGGGTACTTCTCGGATGCGCTTTCGAAAATTGGGGCAAACATCCGGCATGGGCCACACCAGGCGGCCCAGAAATCGACAAGGACGATCCCGTCCTTGAGCACGGTCTGATCAAAGGTTTCGGCAGATAACGAGAGTGTTGTCATACCCCCTAGGGTATCACAAAACCCCTATCTGGGAAATCCAGCCGGGTCAGGCGAAGCTCAGAAAGAGCTTCTGCAACTTCTCAGTAACCGCCGCAGAGTCCGCATCCTCGTTCTCGATGCACTCTTTCAGACTGGCCGAAATCAGGGTGATCGCTGCGGTGTTGATGGCCTTCCCAACGGCGGCCATCTGGGTTACGACGTCCTCGCAACTGCGACCTTCATCGATCATGCGAGAGATTGCTCCCAGTTGGCCATGTGCTCGCTTGATGCGCTTGCTGATGGCTGCGAGTTGTTCCTCATCCTGCAGCACATGAGTGAGAACCGGTGCGTTCTTTTTAGCCATGATCCGACTCCAAAATCCCTTGATGCTCTAGATACTCAGGGGGGTATCACTCAAGACTACCAGAAACCCTTGTTCTATAACCCTTTTTAGGGTTGCCACTCGCAAATCGAGTAGAAGAGTTATAAACCTAACACGATGATTAATACGCCACCTGACAAGGTGGGTACGTGGTGGTCAAACCTCATTTCTCACTCTCCGAAGGAATGAGGAGGAATATGAACCATCTGATCCGGACGCGAGAGCCATAACCAATTGGT
>DASXUM010000049.1:0-42325 GCA_036504835.1 Candidatus Nanopelagicaceae bacterium | reverse complement strand
TCCACGTTCAGATGCTCCTCGCGGTGGAAGACCTGACCGCGCAGGTGCAACTCGTCCAGGTATTTCCAAATCAGGAGCTGATCGCGGAAGCCGTCCGGTTTCACCGCGGACGCCGATGGGTCGTTCCAATGATCCGACGCGTTTTCGTCCACGTATTGTTGAACCGATCATTCCGGATGAGGTTACCGGGGAAGAATTGGAAAAGAGTGCGCGGGCCGAACTTCTTTCTTTATCGGCCGATAATGCCAAGGTTGTTTCTCGACATTTAGTCTGCGTGGGATTGTTCATTGATTCAGATCCCGAACGTGCCTACCTCCATGGAATGGCGGCCGCGCACCACGCAGGTCGATTAGCGGTAGCGCGTGAAACTGCGGGTTACGCAGCGTATAGAGCAGGCAAATACGAGGTTGCACTACGAGAACTTAGGGCGGCCTTCCGGATCTCGGGAGATGTCTCTACGTGGCCGGTGATGGCTGACTGCGAGCGAGGACTGGGTCGACCGGAGAAAGCTCTTGAGATGGCTGGCTCTCCTGAAGTCTCTAAACTCGAAAAAGCCGAAGAAATTGAAATGAGAATTGTTGCAGCGGGTGCCCGACGAGATTTGGGACAACTGGATGCGGCTGTTACCACTCTGACGTGCAAAGAATTGAAGACAGAGACGGCTGAATGGTCCGTACGACTGCGATATGCATACGCCGACGCCCTATACGCAGCGGGGCGTCTATCCGAAGCCAAGGAATGGTTTCGCAAGTGTGCCGAAGTTGATTCCGAAGAAAGTACCGACGCCGCCGAGAGAGCTGAATAGTTCACAAAGACTGATCTCCACATAGTTCAGCCCTTGGTCGCGAATGTGTCGGGGTCATCTAGGAGCCTTTCCATCTACCTTCGTTCGATGGAAAGAGGAATGATCATGAAGAAAGCAGAAAGTGCTCGAGAAGCGGATGCGAATGATTCGCTCAATGAGGTCCTTTTGCGTGGGCGCGTTTCCGGTCAACCACTCGAGAAGGAATTGCCGAGCGGGGATCACGTTGTGGAATTTCGGATTGTCATTCCCCGAAAATCTCGTGACGGTGTCGACACCCTCGATATTGCGGCGTGGACGTCCAAGGCACGTCGCACAAGTCTGAGTCTGAAAACTGATGAGTGGGTCGAAATCTCCGGTGCGGTTCGGCGCAGATTCTGGCAGGCTCCCAGCGGACTCGCCAGCCGATGGCAGATAGAGGCAAGCGCAATCTCCAGAATTTAGGTACCGTAATGCTCTAGAGATGAGTAGGGGACTATGGCAAACGACATTTTCAGCACGCTTCGTGTCTATCTTTCTAAGCTAACCGAAGGCGAGCACACCCCCGCGGAAGTACTTGCTTCGGTGAATACCTGGCTGCGCGAAAGCGGCGAGAGCATCAAAGCCAAGATTGAAGAAGAAGTTGAGCACGCCGTTGCTAAACGGGGTTTCGTCAAACAGGCTGACTTCGATCAGTTGAAGAAGGAGGTTGACGCGCTTCGATCTGCTACGAGCGGGTCAAAGAAAACAGCTCCTGCCAAAAAGGCGGCGAGTAAGAAGGCAACACCTGCCAAGAAACCTGCGGCAAAGAAAGCCGTAACGAAGAAGGCGGCTCCAAAGGGAACAAAGAAATGACCGAACTCAACGAGACCACCGATATTCTGGCTTCCGTGAAATCCGAACTCGATCAGATCGACGATCTCCCCGTGAGCGAGCATGCCCAGCATCTTGAAAGCGTGCACCGTACATTGGAGACCGCACTCTCCACAATCGATGGCCTTTAGTACTTAGGACATGAAGACCAGACTGGATGCCGAACTCGTTCGTCGCGGATTGGCTCGCTCTCGCGAGCATGCCGCAGATCTCATTGAGTCACGGTCTGTAATCGTCCGAGGAATACCTGCCTCTAAGCCCGCCACCCAGGTGGATGCCGAAACGTCCATCATCCTGCAAGGTGATCGTGATGATTTCGTCTCTCGCGGAGGTCATAAATTGGCCGGGGCGCTTGATGCTTTCAAGGACATTGTCGTCGAGGGCAAGAAGTGCCTCGATGCTGGTGCCTCTACTGGAGGATTCACTGATGTGCTCTTGCGAAGAGGTGCGGCTCAAATTGTTGCCGTTGACGTTGGGTATGGACAGATGGCGTGGGAACTTCGGCAAGATCCGCGCGTTGTTATTTTGGACCGCACCAACATCCGCCACCTCACCAGCGAAATGGTGGGGGAGCCGGTCGATCTTGTGGTTGCCGACCTTTCCTTTATTTCTCTCACCCTTGTTCTCCCCGCATTGGCAGCCGTATCCAAACCTGACGCAGATTTTGTTCTCATGGTGAAGCCGCAATTTGAAGTAGGACGCGAGAAGTTGGGCGCTGGCGGAGTGGTCCGCGATGTCGGGCTTCGTCGTTCTTCCGTACTGGACGTGGCAGGGTCTGCCCTCGAACTTGGCCTCGGAACAATGGGTATCGCTGCCAGTCCTCTGCCAGGTCCCGCCGGCAACGTGGAGTACTTCTTGTGGCTGCGGTGGGGCGCCGACCATATTGATGAAGAAGCCGTTGACCGCGCGATAGCCGAGGGGCCGCAATGAGCCGGTCCATACTTTTTATAGTCAACCCGAATCGAGAAGACGCAACCGCGGCAGTACTCGAACTCGCCAAGCAATTTTCGGCGGCCGGGTTCTCCTTGTTCACGACTAGCGAGACTGAGATCGATGGGCTTGTGCCAATCACCGATGATGTCATGCCGGAAGTTGAGATTGCGATTGTTCTAGGCGGCGATGGAACCATGCTTCGTGCCGCGGAGGCTGTCCGTGGCACGCAAATTCCGCTGCTGGGGGTGAATTTGGGGCGGGTCGGGTTCCTGGCGGAGGTGGAGAAGCCATCCTTGGATGAAATTGCCGCAGCCGTAATCGCCCGAAATTTCCTGACCGAAGAACGTATGGTCCTTGCCTACTCTGTCGAGCGTGGCGAGAAAGAGATCTCATCGGGCTGGGCGCTGAACGAGGTCACTATCGAGCGCAGTGAAACGACTATGGTCGAGCTCTTCGTTCAGATCGATCATCGTCCGCTGTCGCGTTGGGGATGCGACGGTCTTATTTGCTCAACTCCTACGGGTTCAACTGCGTACGCCTTCTCGGCGGGCGGGCCAATTGTCTGGCCCGAAGTCAAGGCATTGCTAGTTCTTCCAATTTCGGCGCATGCCCTTTTCTCAAAGCCGATGGTTGTATCACCGGAATCTAAAATTGTGATCGATGTGGAATCTACGCATGCTCTCCTCTCGGCCGACTCGCGACGGAAGTTCCCGCTGCGGCAAGGGGACCGCATCACCCTGACTAAGGATTCAGATACGGTGCGCTTGGCACATGTGAAAGAAATACTTTTCACCGATCGCTTGGTGGCAAAGTTCAAACTCCCCATTGAAGGCTGGCGCGGTGAGTGAACGTTCCGAGCTAGAAGAGATTTCAATACGCGGACTCGGTGTTATCGAGGAAGCCACCCTTGAATTAGGTCCGGGTTTCACAGTCCTTACAGGGGAGACCGGTGCCGGCAAGACCATGGTGCTCACCGCGCTTTCTTTAGTCCTCGGTGGGAAAGCGGATTCGTCCTTGGTGCGCAAGGGACGCGATCGCCTTGTCGCAAGTGCCACCTTCAAGGTACATCCAAAAATCGAGGAAATTGCCGACTCCAAAGGGGTTGCCGTCGAAGACGGCGAATTGATTTTGACGCGGACATTGAACTCAGAGGGCAAGAGTCGCGCCTCGGCTGGAGGAGTTAGCGTTCCGGCCGGAGTCCTGTCTGATCTTGGCGAAGAGTTAATAGAGATACATGGCCAAGCCGCCAGTATGAATATCACCAAAGTGGCCAAACAGAAGGAAATTCTCGATCGGTATGCCGGTCCGCAATTGAGCGAAGTGCTTGATCACTACAGCACTGCCTTTGCCGATTACAACACTATGAAAGCCAAGATTGCCTCCCTCAAGAGCAATGCTGCCTCTCGCGAGAAGGAGATCGCGGCACTGCAGGATTTTTCTAATTCATTCAAGAAGATAAAGCCTCAACCAGGTGAGGCAAGCGCGCTTCTAGTTGAGATAAATCGTCTTTCATCGGTGGAGTCGCTTCGGACGTCCGTAGGGGAATCAGTTTCGTTACTGCTGGCTGAAGGATCTGGGATCGTCGATGCACTAGCAACCACCAAACGCAATCTTGAGTCGGTTGCTGACAAGGACCCCTTACTCGCAGAAATCTTGGCTGCGGTTACCGACAGCTTCTTCCAACTTTCTGAGGCCGCGCAATCTGCACATATCTATCTAGAAGATCTCGAAGCAGACCCTGAAAGATTGGATACTGCCCAATTGAGACGGGCCGATCTGAATGCATTCCTTAAGAGATATGCCACCGTCGAAGATGCAGATGATCAAATTCAAGAACTCATCACCCGGCACGAGCTAGTCGCAGAATCTATTGCCGACCTTACTGGCGGTGAGGATCGGCTGACGCAGATGCAAGAGGATCTCGAGCTCCTCTTTCAGCAATTGTGCGCACGCGCGCAGATACTTTCCGAAGTGCGCCGTGATTTTGCCGTTCAGTTGTCAGAGTCGGTGACAAATGAGATCCATATGCTCTCAATGCCCCATACACAATTTATTTGCACGGTGAGTTCTCCTGATTATGGAAAAGTATTGAGCCCTTCTGTCTTCACGCTCACCGGCGCCGATGAGGTTGCCATGTTGCTCCAAGCCCATCGTGACGGACCTCTCGTCCAGGTGGCGAAAGGGGCAAGTGGTGGCGAGCTATCGCGGGTAATGCTCGCCTTGGAGGTAGTGCTTGCAGAATCTGAGCCTGTCGGAACATATATTTTCGACGAAGTTGACGCCGGTGTCGGGGGCAAGGCCGCAATCGAGGTGGGAAGAAGACTTCGAGAACTATCACAATATGCGCAGGTAATAGTCGTGACACACCTTCCGCAAGTGGCTGCCTGGGCTGATTCGCATTTTGTCGTTCGCAAGAATGACGACGGAGCCGTAAGCCAGAGCGATGTCGTTCAGGTGAGCGGCGAGATGCGCGTTGAGGAGATTGCGCGCATGTTGGCCGGACACGAAGACTCACAAAGCGCCAAGGAACACGCCGCAGAACTGCTGGCTATGCGGGGATAAAGGGATCGTCCACGAAAGATGATAGGTTGGTCTCCCATGGGCCAACCTCATGTGACTAAGCATTTATTTGTAACCGGAGGCGTAGCCTCAAGCCTCGGCAAGGGTCTCACCGCATCAAGTCTGGGGCGTCTTCTTCGCTCTCGCGGGATCCGCGTAACCATGCAGAAGCTCGATCCGTACCTCAACGTCGACCCAGGCACCATGAACCCCTTTCAACACGGGGAGGTCTTCGTCACCGATGATGGCGCAGAGACAGACTTGGATATCGGCCACTACGAGCGTTTCTTGGACACCAACCTGCATGGTTCAGCGAACGTCACCACTGGCCAGGTTTACTCGCGAGTTATAGCGCGAGAACGACGTGGAGAGTATCTGGGGGAGACCGTGCAGGTAATTCCTCACATCACCAACGAGATCAAAGAACGAATCCGTGCAATGGCTGCACCTGATATCGACATCGTCATCACCGAAATTGGCGGAACTGTTGGCGACATCGAGTCGCAACCATTCTTGGAAGCAGCTCGGCAGATTCGACAAGAGGTTGGACGTGAGAACGTTTTCTACCTTCATGTCTCGTTGGTTCCGTACATCGGACCATCTGGCGAACTCAAGACGAAACCGACCCAACATAGTGTGGCCGCATTGCGCAGCATCGGAATCACGCCTGATGCCATTGTTATCCGCTCCGATCGCGAAATCCCGTCTTCTGTTAAGCGAAAGATCTCGATGATGTGCGACGTAGACCTTGAAGCTGTCGTTGCAGCAGTGGATGCGCCTTCCATTTATGACATTCCTAAAGTGCTGCACGCAGAGGGATTGGATGCCTATGTCGTACGGCGCCTGGGACTGCCTTTTAAGGATGTCGATTGGGACGAATGGGACGGGTTGCTCGCCAAGGTTCATCATCCTGAACACAGCGTGCGAGTTGCTCTTGTTGGAAAGTACATTGATCTCCCCGATGCATATCTTTCGGTAACGGAGGCGCTGCGTGCCGGAGGATTCGGAAACAACGCGAAAGTCGAGATCAAATGGGTTCCCAGCGATAATTGCGAGAGTTGGGAAGGCGCCAAGGAACATCTCTCCGACGTGGACGCAATCTGCGTACCTGGAGGTTTTGGAGTTCGAGGGATCGAAGGCAAAGTCGGAGCGCTGCATTATGCGCGCGTCTCCATGATCCCCACTTTGGGACTGTGCTTGGGACTTCAGTGCATGGTTATCGAAGGCGCACGCAATCTTGCAGGAATACAGGATGCAAATTCGGCAGAGTTTGCCCCCGAGACTAAGGCTCCAGTGATTTCCACGATGGAAGATCAACATGCGGTTGTTTCGGGAGAAGCAGACATGGGCGCGAGTATGCGCCTAGGTCTTTATCGTGCGGTCTTGGATCCTAAGTCGATTGTTGCCAAAACGTATGGAGCCACGGAGATATCAGAACGTCACCGTCATCGATATGAGGTAAATAACGAATATCGCCAACAACTCGTTGATGCAGGATTGCGTTTTTCAGGGATCTATCCCGAACGCGATCTCGTTGAATTTGTTGAATTGCCGGCGGAAGTGCATCCATATTACGTGGGGACGCAAGCACATCCAGAATTTCGTTCGAGGCCAACACGTCCACATCCTTTGTTTATGGGCTTAATCTCCGCAGCCCTTGCTGCAAAAGGTGTGAGCGCAAACTCTTAACGGAGAGTAGGCTGGCGAACTGACAATGACGTCACACTTAGGAGCGGGAAATGATTGTTGGTGTACCAAAGGAAATAAAGAGTCAGGAATCACGCGTTGCAATAACCCCCGAAGGAGTTAGCGAATTCATTCGCGCAGGCCATTCGGTTATTGTGGAAAGCGGAGCGGGTCTAGGGTCCTCGATTTCTGATGAAGATTTTGTTTCACAAGGTGGGCAGATTCGAGCAACTGCAGAGGAAGTTTGGGCGCAAGCTGATTTGATCCTCAAGGTCAAGGAGCCCATTGCCAGCGAGTACCCATTGATGCGCAAGGGACAAGTTCTCTTTACTTATCTTCATTTGGCAGCTTCTAAGGCCTGCACCGACGCACTAATCGTTAGTGGGACAACTGCAATTGCCTATGAGACGGTTGAAGTGAACGGTCAACTTCCGTTGCTAGCGCCGATGAGTGAAGTCGCAGGGCGTATGGCGACGCAGGTTGGTGCATCTGTTCTGCAGAAACCAAACGGAGGCCGCGGAGTTCTGCTGGCCGGAGTTCCAGGAGTCGCACCCGGCAAAGTGGTTGTCATCGGGGGAGGCGTAGCTGGTCTAAACGCGGCCGTGATCGCGCTTGGAATGGGCGCTGATGTGACCGTCATCGACCGTAGCATCGCTCGTCTCCAGTACATCGACGCACTGTATGCAGGTCGGATCAAGACACTTGCAGCGTCTTACCATGCAATTGATCGCGAGATAGGCCAGGCTGATTTGGTTGTCGGAGCGGTCCTGGTGCACGGAGCAAAAGCACCGAAGTTGGTTAGCAATGACCAAGTGCAGAAAATGAAGCCAGGTTCTGTGCTCGTGGATATCGCAATCGACCAAGGTGGATGTTTCGCTGATTCGCATGCAACCACGCACGCCGAACCAACGTTCACAATTCACAACAGCATTTTCTACTGCGTTGCCAATATGCCTGGTGCTGTGCCTGTTACGTCGACCTACGCTCTGACAAACGCCACTCTTCCGTACGCACTTTCCATTGCAAACAAGGGATGGCGCGAAGCGATCAGAGCAGATAAGAGTCTTGCTCTGGGTCTCAATGTTCACGAAGGCGGGATCTATTACGAAGCCGTCGCTAAGGCGCACAATTATGCCTATGAAGTCCTTGCTTCCTAGATGATGTAGTTGACGGAGATGGAATTTTCGAAACAGGCTCGCAATTTCCTGGATCATCTTAGGGTTGAGCGCGGTCTGGCCGAGAATTCCATTTCTGCCTACGGACGGGACCTGAACCGATTCGGTAGGTTTCTCGACTCATCGAACGTTTCACTTTCCGACGTGACTCCGCAGACGATGCGCGAATTTCAAAATTGGTTGCGCCACGACGAGCTGAGTCAGTCGACGATCAATCGTATTCTCTCGGCTCTTCGGACTTTTTTCCGATACTTGGCGAGTGAGAACGGGTTCGCTGATCCACTCATTGATGTGGAGAAATCCCGGCAGGTTCGCCGACTTCCCAAGGCGCTCACCGTCGGAGAGATCGTCGCCATGATAGAAGCGGCTTATCGAGAGGGCGATCCCGTCAGCATTCGCGACCGGGCACTGCTGGAACTCCTCTATGGAACCGGCGCGCGCGTGAGCGAACTCGTCAACCTGGATCTTGCCGATATCCATCAAATCTCAAACGACGGGGTCGACGTCCAGACCATAAAACTGCGCGGCAAAGGCGGCAAAGACCGGATTGTCCCGCTCGGAAGTTTCGCGCATGCTGCCTTACTGGATTACATGACAAGAGTCAGGCCGGTGCTCGCTCAGAATTCAGCGAAGACAACCGCAGCGGTCTTTCTCAATCAGCGAGGAACGCGCCTTAGTCGGCAGTCGGCCTGGCAGTTTGTCCTTAATGCGGCGAAGGCGGCTGGGATAACCGGGAAGGTTTCACCGCACGTCTTTCGTCATTCATACGCTACGCATTTGCTCGACGGAGGCGCCGACATTCGAGTCGTTCAAGAACTTCTGGGTCATGCATCAGTAACCACAACGCAGATTTATACCCTTGTCACGATCGACAAAGTGAGAGAGACCTACAGCCTGGCCCACCCGCGCGCGAGATAGGTTTTATTGCCCGCGAAGTCGTCGAGCAAGAATGCTCTGATCACCTTTTGCTTCGAGGTCGGCGATGATCACTGCGATAGATTCTCGGACGATGCGCCCTCTGTCGGCGGCAAGTCCAAGGTCGCCTCGTAATAGAAGACGCGCTTGATCTAGATCGAAGAGTTCTTCAGGGGAGAGGTAGACGGTGATCTTCTCGGCATGTGATTCGCGACCAGTGGGCGAGCGATCCACATTGCTGACGCGACGCCTCGGCGTCGTACGGACACCTTTGCTCTGACCTCTTGTCACTGGTGCCGTCGAACTCTGAATCGCAGGCGCAGGATCAATCTCGGGCGTGGTATCCCGGACGGCAGTCAGAGCGGGGGTGGTGGATCGGAACAGCTCATCTGCTCCTGGCAAACTGGCTCTGCGACTCATCGTAATCCTCCTCGTGCAATTAACTCCCGGGCTAGACGTCGGTATGACGCGGCTCCTCCAGAACTGGAAGCGTAGGTATTGATGGGCTCACCTGCCACCGTTGTTTCGGGAAAACGTACCGTTTGGGCTATTACTGTTTCAAAGACGCTTTCGGGGAAAGCCTGCAGAATCCGCTCTAGAACTTCGCGACTGTGCAGGGTTTTCTTGTCGTACATCGTGGCCAAAATCCCAATGAGTTTCAGGGAGGGATTGAGGTTGATTCGCACTTTCTCCAAGTTCTCCTGAAGTTGGGCGAATCCACGAAGAGCAAAGAACTCACACTGCAGAGGCACGATAACCCCGTCAGCAGCCGTCAGGGCATTCAGAGTCAAGAGACCGAGGGTTGGCTGACAGTCGATGAGGATGACGTCGTAGTAATCCTTCACGCTGGCCAAAGTGCGCTTCAGGAAGTTCTCGCGTCCCATCTCGTTGACCAAGGTGACCTCTGCGGTGGCCAACTCTTTGTTGGCGGGCAGTAGATCCATACCCGGGATGGAAGTTTTAAGGATGACCTTGTCGATATCGGAGTGTGGGTCCATCAGGACTTGATAGACGGTCTCCTGCAACTTGAGTTCGTGGGCATTAACGCCCAATCCGACTGAGAGCGCACCCTGTGGATCGAAATCTACGAGTAGAACCCGTCGCCCGTATTCGGCCAAGCTGGCACCCAGGTTGATGGTGGTGGTCGTCTTTCCAACCCCACCCTTCTGGTTCACGATGGGAATGATCTTGGCGTGACCGTGTTCGGCAAGGGCTTTGGGGACCGGCCAATTCTTAGGGGTTTTCTTGAGCAAGGTCGAGGTAGTTGCTACATCATCATCAAATGTCGATTTAACGCTCAATCGAGAAACCTCTCTGCCGCTTTAAGGCTGGACTCTACGCAGGAGGGCGACGCCTAAGCAAGTGCAAGAAATGAGAGCGAATGTGAAGTACCGTTCGCTGGTGGAAACAGCAGCCAGTGATGTAAATAGTGAGATCACGCCGGGTTTCGCGGTTCACCTGGAGAATTTTGACGGCCCCTTTGACCTGCTTCTCCAACTCATTTCCCGTCATCGGATGGATATCACCGAGGTCGCCCTTAGCGAAGTGACCGATGAATTCATTTCATTCATCCGGGCATTGGAAGTATCAGGGGAGGGATGGCGGCTGGACCAGGCGACCGAATTCCTTGTAGTCGCCGCAACCTTGTTGGATTTGAAAGCCGCCCGACTTCTGCCCAGCGGTGAAGTCGAGGATGAGACCGATCTGGCGCTACTGGAGGCCCGCGACCTCCTCTTTGCTCGCCTCCTTCAGTACCGAGCGTTCAAAGAGATCGCCGCCACCTTCAATGACCGGATAATCCTGCAAGACAAGACCTTCCCTCGCGTGATCTCTCTGGATCCGCACCTTTCGTCCCTGCTGCCGGAAGTCCTCATTGGGGTGGGTCCGGAGCGTTTTGCCGCGATCGCCGAGCGCGTTCTTGCCCCTAAAGTCACCCCTACCGTGGCCATGGAGCATCTCCACCTGCCCTTGGTGAGCGTGGCAGAGGAGTCCAAGTGGGTAGTGGAGGCGCTGCGGCGCTCGAAATCGATGAGTTTTCGCCATCTCGTAGCCGAGGCGGAGAGCACCTTGGTCGTCGTGGCGCGTTTCCTTGCTCTTTTGGACCTCTATCGGCAGGGCGCTCTCCGTTTTGACCAGGTCGTCTCACTGGGAGAGCTTCAGATCAGCTGGGTCGGCCCCGATTCCGGAGAAATCTCGGCCGGAGATGAGTTTGATATACCTGTAAGTGTCGAACCAAGTGAGACAGAGGAGGGTTCAGATGTCTAATCTTGAACTTCAGCATTCAATAGAGGCCATTTTAATGGTCATTGATGAACCAGTGACCGAAGAAGTCCTCGCCAAAGTTCTGACCGTCTCACCCGCGGAGATCTCAACAGCCCTGGAATCACTCGTTGCCAGCTACGAGAACAACGGCTTTGAACTCAGGCATGTGTCAGGGGGATGGCGTTTTTACAGCCGGCCGGAGTATTCGGCAGTGGTGGAACGTTTTGTCCTCGACGGGCAACAATCGCGCCTGACTCAGGCGGCCCTGGAGACCTTAGCCGTGATTGCTTACCGTCAACCCGTTTCACGAGCTCGGGTTTCAGCTATCCGTGGAGTCAACGTGGAAGCAGTGATGAAGACCTTGGTCACACGGGGGCTCGTGGAGGAATTTGGCTTAGAACCTGAAACAGGGGCAATTCTCTATCGCACGACAACCTATTTCCTGGAGCGTCTGGGGCTCAACTCACTCGATGATCTGCCGGCCCTGGCGCCTTATCTGCCAGACCTCGATCGACTGGATGAGGTATTGGGCGCCTTAACCGACTAGGCGGATCTTCGATAGAGTAGGGGATTAACCCTGCTACCAGGGGTACGTGACGGCTTTTAGCCGGATTGGAATATCCCATGGCCCTAACCCGTCTCAACAAGATCATCGCCGACGCTGGAATAACCAGCCGACGCGGTGCCGACGAACTCATTCATGATGGCCGCGTAAGCGTAGACGGTCAGATTATCCGTGAACTTGGCACGAAAGTTGACCCTGAAAAGGCTCATGTGATGGTTGATGGTGAGACAATCACCGCTAGTTTGACTAAGACTTATCTCGCACTTCATAAGCCTAGAGGTGTTGTGTCTACCATGTATGACCCAGAGGGGAGGCCATCTCTATCTGACTTTATTTCCCTTCGAACTGAGCGTCTCTTCCATGTAGGTCGGTTGGACAAGGAGAGTGAGGGTCTGATTCTGCTGACAAATGACGGCGAAATGACCTTCCGGGCCACACACCCCTCATACGGTTTGGAGAAGACCTATCTCATCGAATTTGCAGGGGAGCTACCAAAGAAAGCTGAGAGCACCCTTCTGAAGGGAATCGAACTCGAGGACGGGTTGGGCCGTGTCTTGGCATTCAAGGCTCTCTCTCCCACCTGGATTGAAGTCACGATTCACGAGGGTCGATATCACATCATTCGCCGTCTCATGGAGGCGGTCGGTGTGGACGTACTTCGATTGATCCGAACGCGTTTTGGGCCGATCCTTTTGGGCGATGTCCTGGAAGGCCGGTGGCGTGACCTCAATGAGGTCGAATTGATAAATCTGCGTAAGGCTTTAGATCTTTAACGATATATCGGCTTTTTGATGATGCTCCTTTAACCGATAAAACGTTTTATCGATAATAACGCTAGCCCATTAAAGTACATTTATCGACTTTATGTCCGCCTAGCCACGCTCAACTGGCGCTGTTCAAATGGTTTTATCGACTTTCGTTCTGACAGAGCCTTTTTGATTTTCTGATAATCAGAAGGGTTATAGAAATAGATTGCTATATCGATATACCTATTTAAATATATGAAGAGAAACCACTTAAATGTCCTCGCGGATTTCTCGTTGCCATGTAACCTTCGCTCATGAGTGTACGTGCGATCCGTGGAGCGATTCAGGTTGAGGCCAATACCGTTGAAGCTATTCATGCCGGGGTGCAAGAACTCCTGAGTGCCATCCTGCTGGCGAATGAATTGAAAGCCTCAGATGTCATCTCGGTGATCTTCACGGCAACCCCTGACCTCAACGCGGATTTCCCGGCCGCGGCTGCCCGAGATATCGGATTTGGCGCAGTTCCTCTTATTTGTGCCTCCGAAATCAATGTTCCTGGTGCCCTTCTGGGGGTAATTCGGGTCATGTTGCACTGCAATACCAAGGCAAAAGCCGATGAAATCTCGCACATTTACCTCAAGGGCGCGGTGGCCCTCCGGCGCGATCTGGCTCAATGAAAGGGGTTCGGATCGTTGGTTCCGGGCTCATTGGAACATCGATCGCCCTGGCCCTCTCTGCTAAAGGGATCCCTGTTGAAATGGTCGATTCCGATGGGGGAAGAGCGGCTCTAGCTCAAGATCTGGTGGGAAGTACCCCACTCACTCAGGTAGATCTGGTCATCTTGGCTTTACCTACATCGAAGTTGTCGGTAGTCATTCCTAATGAATTCGGTTTAAACCCAAAGGCTGCCTTTATGGATGTAGGTAGTGTTAAGGCTAAACCTCAACATGAAATCGAACTCGATCCCTTACTCTCACGTCGGTTCTGCGGTTCCCACCCAATGGCGGGCCGGGAGATTGGTGGTCCGGAAGCGGCACGCTCGGATCTTTTCGTAGGTCGCCCGTGGATCTACACACCTACGGTCAACTGTGATGAGGCTGTACTAGAGGTAGTGGTTGACCTCATTGCCACCGTTGGTGCGAGCCCCATCCGGATGACGCCCGACGAGCACGATTCTGCTGTTGCGCTGATATCCCATCTACCCCAGATTGCCGCTTCGCTTCTAGCCAAGCAGCTACTTGGGGGGAAAGAGGAGTGGCTTGCGCTGGCTGGGCAAGGAGTGCGAGACACGACGCGGATCGCCGCATCGAATCCGCGCCTGTGGCGGGAAATTCTCTCCATGAACCGCGAAAAGGTTCGCCCCCTCCTGCTGGCCTTGCAGGCTGATCTGACCGATCTCATTGAAGGTTTCGATGATGATGGCGCCATCGAGGAATTCATCGCGCAGGGTCGTTCTGGGCGAGATCGCATCCCTGGAAAGCATGGCGGTCGCGCTCGTGACTATACCTATCTTCCAATCGTGATCGAGGATAAACCGGGGCAACTAGCCTCACTGTTCCAGGAATGCGCCGATGCAGCCGTTAATATCGAGGATCTCTCTATCGAGCACTCGCCGGGGCAGTTCACGGGATTGATCACCCTGGCGCTATCGGCTACGGATGCGATCCGACTTGCAGAACATCTGGCGACACGGGGATGGAATGTGCATTCTCCGCGATAGAAGGTGGAGAAGTGAGCAAGGGTTGAACGACTAGACTCGCCCCTATGGGCATTGTCGTAGCAGTAGATGGCCCAAGCGGGGCAGGTAAATCGAGTACATCGCGGGCCGTGGCTACTCGTGCCAAGTGGGATTACTTAGATACCGGCGCTCTCTACCGGGCAGCAACATGGTTGGCCCAACGAGAGAAAATCAGCGAGCCCTATGAGATCGTGGATGCGCTGAAGAAGTTTCCTTTGAGATTCGAAACAAACCCGGAGAAGCCAAAGGTGTTTTGTGGAGAAATCGACATTTCTGACGCCATACGTTCGCAGGCTGTTACCGATGAGGTCAGTCAAGTAAGCGCCCATCCGGAAGTTCGCCAGCACCTGCTCGAGTTGCAGCACAAACTGATCTCGCGTGCCGTCCATGGCATCGTCGTGGAGGGTCGCGATATCGGCACGGTTGTGGTGCCGGATGCCGCCTTGAAGATTTTCCTTACCGCCGACCTTGCCGCCCGTGCACAACGGCGCGAGAAGGAGATCGAGTCTCCGTCTCAGATTCTCTCGACTGAAACCGTGGGTGAGTCATTAGCGCAGAGGGATCATCTCGATTCAACGCGGAAGACTTCTCCGCTCATGATTGCCGCGGATGCCATCACCATCGATTCGACCGAACTCTCGCTGCATGAAACCGCCCAACGTGTGTGGGAGCTTCTTAAGGAGCGCAACCTGCTGGGCTTGCCGATAGTCGCACTCCTAGGTCGTCCCAACGTTGGAAAATCCACCCTGATCAACCGTTTCCTGGGTCGCCGCGAGGCGATTGTGGAAGACACTCCGGGTGTAACCCGCGACCGCGTCACGTACGAATGTGAATGGAACGGCCGCGAATTCATGGTGATGGACACCGGGGGATGGGAAGCCAAGCCCGATGGAATCTCCGTAGGCGTGAGCGGCATTGCCGAACTTGCCATGCAGGAAGCAGACGTACTCGCTCTGGTTATCGACTCCCAAGTTGGCGCCCTCGATGAGGACGACATCTTGGTTCGCGAGCTTCGAAAGATGAAGAAACCCATCATCCTGGTTGCCAACAAGGTTGACGGACCGGCAGAGGAGGCGCAAGCGCATTCCCTCTGGAATCTGGGCCTGGGTGAACCGCAATTCGTCTCGGCCTTGCATGGTCGTGCCAGTGGTGACCTGCTGGACAAAATTGTGAAGGTGCTTCCCGAAGTCGGTGCGGCGCAGAGCCAAGATGGTTACCGAAAAGTCGCCCTCATTGGACGGCCCAACGTCGGCAAATCCAGTCTTCTCAACATTCTTGCTGGCAGTACCCGAGCACTAGTCGACGACGTGGCCGGCACTACGCGCGACCCGGTCGATGAGCTCATTGAACTCGGCGGATCGATTTGGCGTTTTATCGACACTGCCGGAATCCGCAAACGGGCAAACCAAGCCAGCGGAACCGACTACTACGCAACATTGCGCACCCAAGTTGCCCTGGAGCGGGCCGAAGTTGCCGTTGTGGTTCTGGATGCGTCGACTCCAATTTCCGAGCAGGATCTACGGATTATCACCATGGTCGAAGAGGCCGGCAAAGGGCTCATCATCGTGATGAACAAATGGGATCTGGTGGATGAGGATCGCCAGATTTCACTCGACCGCGAAATTGATCGGCACCTGGATCAAGTTGAATGGGCCCAGCGCGTCAACCTTGCCGCCAAGACTGGGTGGCACAGAGACCGCTTGGCTCCCGCGCTTCGAACGGCCCTGACCAGTTGGGAGAAGCGCATCCCAACCAGTCGCCTCAATTCCTTCCTCGGCACTCTCATCGCCGCTACACCTCCTCCCGTTCGAGGTGGCAAGCAGCCCAAGATTTTGTACGCCACCCAGGCCGGAATCGCGCCACCGCGCTTTGTCATCTTCACCACCGGATTCTTGGAGAGCTCCTATCGGCGTTTTATCGAACGTCGCCTCCGTGAGGAATTCGGATTTCCAGGGACGCCGATCCAAATTTCCGTGCGAGTACGCGAGCGGGAGTAATATTCCACCTCGACGAGAAATCGTCACCGGGGCGTAGCGCAGCTTGGTAGCGCACCAGGCTGGGGGTCTGGGTGTCGCAGGTTCAAATCCTGTCGCCCCGACATGTCTGTAGTCACTGTTCCCAATGGGCTCACGTTGTTACGTGGGCTTGGGATTCCTCTTTTCATTTACTTGGCCCTCAATCGGCATGCAGACGCTGCAGCCATCGCAGTTCTCATGGTTGGAGGAGCCACCGATTATTTTGACGGGAAACTGGCAAGGGCGTGGAATCAGGAATCGCGACTGGGTGAGTTAATGGATCCGGCTATCGACCGGCTCTACATTGCGGCAACGCTGATCGTCCTCTATATCCGCGATGTACTGCCGCTCTGGATAATCCTCGCACTACTTGGACGAGATGTAATTCTGGGAATTATGACGGTCGCCATGAAGCGTGTTGGCATCGGCCCATTCAAAGTCACATACCTTGGAAAAGCCGCGACCTTCAATCTGATGTACGCGTTCCCGCTCTTGCTGCTCGCAACCTCGCATGGTCGAGTTGGGGAAGTGGCGTATGTCATTGGTTGGAGTTTCGCAATTTGGGGGATTGCTCTTTATTTCATCACCGGAATGAACTACTTTCAGGCGGGATGGCGCTCCATCGCGCATGCAAAGTAAGGTAGCCACTTAACAACGTTGATAGGAGATTGTCGTGTCAGAAGCACCACTAGCGTTACGTTATACAAAGGAACATGAATGGGTTGCGACAACTGATACCGCATCTCGCGTGCGAATCGGGATTACCGATTTTGCCCAGAGCGCATTGGGAGACATTGTCTATATTCAACTGCCTAACGTTGGTGAAGATCTGACCGCAGGGAAAGTATGCGGCGAAGTCGAATCGACCAAGAGTGTCTCAGAACTCTACGCGCCAGTATCGGGCAAGGTGACTGCGGTCAATGCTGCCCTCACAGCAAATCCAGAGATTCTTAACTCAGATCCTTATGGAGCTGGTTGGATCGCTGAGGTGGAAGTAACCGGCGGCGAAGAGACGCTTCTGTCGGCACAGGAGTACGTACAACTTACGGCTTGACCTGCGCCCCACACATCTCTAATGTCAGCCTCAAGTTGATGTTGAGTAAGGAGGGATGGCATGGAGAAGAAGCCAGAGCCAGATCTAACTACCACCATCCACCTGGGAGCTCCTCAGAGTCCAGGCGCTCTCTCTTCGGATCGGTTGACTGAGAATCTCACCAAGTTGAATGAAGAAGAGCGGGGCATTGTTGCCAAACTCTCTCCAAAAGACGGAATGTTGATTGTCCATCGCGGTCCCGGCAAGGGTTCTCGTTTTCTTCTCTCTGAGTCGACGTCGATCGGACGCTCTCCCGAGAGCGAAATATTCTTGGATGACGTCACGGTTTCACGAAAGCACGCGGTGGTTTCATCCACTGGCACCGGCGCGTTCGAGATGAAGGATTTGGGCAGCCTCAATGGCACCTATGTAAACGGTCAACCGGTGGTGCAGGCAACTTTGTCATCGGGGGATGAGATTCAAATCGGCAAGTTCCATATGCTCTTCTTTGGGGGAAAATCATGAGCGTTCCAGCTCGCGCGTATCTAAGCATCGGCGAAGTTCTTGGGAAATTGAGAAATGATTTTCCTGACATCACGATTTCTAAGATTCGCTTTCTTGAATCCGAAGGATTGATCGAACCTCAACGAACTCCTTCGGGATATCGCAAATTCACAAATTCAGATCTCGAGCGATTGAGATACGTTCTGCTTGCCCAGCGAGATCAGTACCTTCCACTTCGGGTGATAAAAGAGAACTTGGATGCCCTGGACCGGGGATTGCAACCTGCACCAGTAGCGGGCGGAGCGCCAGTTCCTCGACTTGCAACGATTGATGGCGAAATCGCTCCGGCCAATTTTGCTGAGAACACCGATATGCGACTTTCGCGCGATGAACTTCTCAAGGCCAGTGGAGTTAGCGAAGAACAACTTGTCGAACTTGAATCGTACGGACTGATTGCACCAAGAGGTCGGCATTACGACAGTGATTCATTGGCCATCGCTCGAGCGGTGACAGAAATGTCGGGATTTGGGATTGAGCCACGGCATCTGCGTTCATTCAAATCCGCGGCAGATCGGGAGATTGGCTTGATCGAACAAGTGATCACTCCTTTGATTCGACAGAAGAGTTCTGAGGCAAAGGCCAGGGCCGAGGAAGTTCAACGTGAGATCGCCGCACTATCCGTCCGCCTGCACGCCGCCCTTGTGCGTGGTGGCCTTCACCGACTGCGTTAAGACAATGATTCCAGTGGAGGTCGTTGGGGTGCGCGTTGAGATGCCATCGAATCAACCGATCGTTCTGCTGAAGGAAATTGATGGTGCCCGCTTCCTGCCCATCTGGGTCGGGGCCGTAGAAGCCACCGCAATCGCATTTGCTCAACAGGAAGTGATTCCGCCGCGGCCGCTCACCCACGATCTCATGAAGGAACTCCTCGAGAAGTTGGATGGATCCCTCGTGGCCGTCCATCTCACGGAATTACGTGATGGCGTCTTCTACGCCGATCTCGTTCTTAAGAATGCCAATCACGGGGACGTGACCATCTCAGCCAGACCATCGGATGCGATCGCCCTCGCCCTTCGAACAAAGAGCGAGATCTTGGCGACCGAGGAGTTATTGGCCGAGGCCGGAATTGAGATTCCTGAAGAGGAGAGCACCCAAGCCAACGAGGAAGTCGAGCGCTTCAGAGAGTTTCTGGATCAGATCAATCCAGAAGACTTCGCAGGCTAGACCGTGTTGGTCCGTCGAGCTGCCCTAACGTTACGGCTGGGAGCCACGGTCTTCTTCTTCGCCGCAATTGCCCTCATCATCAAACCGGGCGATGTGGCCACGTTTTTTGGATACCGATCCGGGTCCCTGACGCCTGAACTGCTCTGGACGTTGCGTCTCATGGGGGCGACCTTCCTTATCCCGGCGCTGCTGGGGCCATTGGTTGCCGCCTTTGCAGGAGAGAGGGGACTGCGTCAGGCGGCTGCGGGCCTGGCTTTCATCTCCCTGGGCATTTCCACCGTCATGTTCTTCACCCCCGGAAAATGGGCCTGGGGCAAAATCTCTTTCGCGATTCTGGGCTACTTATTTGCCCTTCTCTACTTCTTTGCGCTGCGGGGACGAGGGCGAAACCGTTAACCTCTACTTGAGGTTTTAATCGTGTTGATCGTTGATTCTACTTCTGTGCCCTCATAGGCTTATAAAACCTCCCCGAGAATCGAGCTTCATGTGACCGAGCAAGAGCGCATTGACATTGGATATAGAGGTGCAACCGCATGTGCGGCTGCTGGCATCTCATACCGTCAACTCGATTATTGGGCCCGGACCGGCTTAGTAGAGCCGAGTATCCGCACTGCCATGGGGTCGGGTAGCCAACGGCTCTACGGCTTCCGTGACATTTTGGTTTTGAAGATCGTGAAGCGTCTCTTAGATGCAGGGGTCTCGCTGCAGAACATCCGGACCGCCGTTGATTATTTACGCAACCGCGGCGTTACCGAACTCGAACGCATCACATTAATGAGTGACGGTGCCTCGATTTATGAATGTTCGAGTCCAGATGAAATAATCGATTTACTTCAAGGTGGACAAGGGGTGTTCGGAATTGCGGTTGGCAAAGTCTGGAGCGAGGTCGAAGGATCTCTGGCTACCCTGCAAGGTGAAGTTGATGGGCAAATAGTAAGTGGTGAATCTAACGACGAATTATCGCAACGTCGCAATCGCAAGGGTGCCTAAATCGGTCTACCCTGCTGACTTAATGTCAATGAGGGGAAACTGATGTCACGCTCGTACGAAGTTAATGAAGGATTCGAAAGAAGACACATCGGACCCTCATCGGATCAAGAAAAATTTATGTTGGGCGAGTTGGGCTTTGACTCACTCGAGGCTTTTATTTCACAGGTTGTTCCTTCCAGCATTGCCATGGGCCAACGACTTGGTGACATCTTGCCAAGTCCAGCCACTGAAACTGAGGTAATTGAAGAACTCAGATCGCTTGCGGCAAAGAACAAGGTTTTCACCTCACTGATCGGAACTGGGTATTACGGAACAATTACCCCAGCCGTCATCCTGCGAAATGTTCTTGAGAATCCAGCGTGGTACACCGCATACACGCCATACCAGCCAGAAATTTCACAGGGTCGTCTCGAGGCTCTCTTTGCTTTCCAAACATTGATTTGCGACATGAGTTCGCTCAGTGTTGCAAATGCGTCGATGCTGGATGAAGCAACCGCAGCTGCCGAGGCGATGACACTTGCGCATCGCGTCTACAAAGGCGGAGACGATGCAGTATTCCTCGTCGACAAGAATGCCCACCCTCAGACCATTGCGGTCATCGCGACGCGGGCCAAGCCTTTGGGAATCACGCTAGAAGTATTTGATCCTTCAGAAACGCTTCCCGCTTTTGAATTCTTCGGAGCACTCGTGCAGTATCCGGACACATTTGGTCAGATCCAAGATTTCACGACGCTTGCTTCTGCGGTACACGATCGCGGCGCCTTGATGATCGCCGCATCTGATCTGCTCGCATTGACGCTGCTGAAGCCACCAGGGGAGTGGGGTGCAGATGTCTGCGTCGGTTCGGCGCAGCGATTCGGAGTTCCGATGGGCTTCGGTGGACCTCACGCAGGATTCATGGCGGTTAGGGCGGGACTCGAACGTTCCATGCCCGGTCGACTTGTAGGCCAGAGCATCGATGCCGACGGCAATCCAGGACTTCGCTTGGCACTTCAGACTCGCGAACAACATATCCGACGCGACAAAGCCACCAGCAACATCTGTACAGCGCAAGTTCTCCTAGCGGTAATGAGCGCCTTCTATGCCATGTGGCACGGACCAGATGGACTGCGCCAGATTGCCTCGCGCGTTCATGGGCAGACCGGACGATTGGCGGCGGCCTTGCGTGACGGTGATTATGAAGTCGCACCGACGAATTTCTTTGACACCCTGACCGTGACGGTTAAGGATGCAAAATCCATTCTGGCAAAAGCCGAGAAGTTGAACATCAATCTACGTGCAGTGGGAGAGAGCGCTGTTGGGCTTTCTTTGGATGAGACAACGAGTGAGAAGACTTTGAAGGACCTGGCCGAGATTTTCTCCGTGACTCTGAGTGCGGGGGAGAGCGCTTCGGCAATTCCCGCATCACTCGTACGAACTTCCGAGTACCTGACGCACCCGATCTTCAACGTCAATCATTCCGAGACTGCGATGATGCGATATCTAAGAAACCTGGCTGATCGGGACTTGGCTCTTGATCGCACCATGATTCCGCTTGGCTCGTGCACCATGAAACTCAATGCAGTGACAGAGATGGAATCGGTAACGTGGCCGGAATTCTCGTCGTTGCACCCATTTGCACCTGCCTACCAGAGCGAAGGATCTCGCGAACTCATCGCGCAGCTCTCTCAATGGCTCGTATCGATCACAGGTTACGACGCAGTCTCATTGCAACCAAATGCGGGAAGCCAAGGGGAGTTCTCTGGACTACTTGCGATTCGAAACTTTCATGACTCCAATAATGAGCAGCACCGTCGAATCTGCTTGATTCCGTCCAGTGCGCATGGCACGAACGCCGCTAGCGCCGTTATGGCGGGAATGAAAGTTGTTGTTGTTGCATGTGACGAGCATGGCAACGTCAGCCTTGATGACCTGCGAAGCAAGATTGCCGAGCACGCTAAGGAACTTGCAGTGTTGATGGTTACTTATCCATCCACGCATGGTGTGTTCGAAACCGCCATTGGCGAGATCTGCGCAATGGTTCATGACGCTGGCGGTCAGGTGTACGTCGACGGTGCCAACTTGAATGCGTTGGTCGGACTTGCTCAACCTGGAAAATTCGGCGCGGACGTTTCGCACCTGAACTTGCACAAGACCTTCTGCATTCCCCACGGAGGTGGGGGACCAGGTGTTGGTCCAGTAATTTCCCGTGCCCATCTTGCGCCATTCCTGCCCAACCATCCCTTGGATGCGTTGGCTGGACCGGCAACGGGGCCTGGACCGGTGAGTGCGGCACCATTTGGTTCGGCCAGCATTCTGCCGATTTCCTGGGCGTACATCCGTTTGATGGGTGGAGCAGGACTTACTCATGCCACCGAAGTTGCGATTTTGTCCGCCAACTACATCGCTCGGAAATTGCGAGACTTCTACCCCGTGCTTTACAGCGGGGAGGGGGGACTGGTCGCCCATGAGTGCATCCTGGATCTGCGCGAGATCACCAAACAAACGGGCGTAACCGTTGATGATGTGGCCAAGCGGTTGATGGATTACGGCTTCCATGCCCCCACGATGAGTTTCCCGGTTTCGGGCACTCTCATGGTGGAGCCAACCGAAAGCGAAGATATCGTCGAGCTCGACCGGTTCATCGACGCGATGATCGCGATCTATGGGGAAATTCAGGACGTCGCCAACGGGGTCTATTCGCACGAGGATTCGCCATTGGCGCACGCCCCGCACACGAGTGAGAAGCTTTCTTCCAGCGCCTGGTCGCACCCGTATTCCCGCGAAGATGCCGCTTTCCCACAAGGAATGCACCTGGGCGAAATTATCGGCAGACGCGGCAAGTACTGGCCGACAGTGGGACGTATTGATGGGGCTTATGGAGATCGAAACTTGGTCTGCGCCTGCCCACCGATCGAGGATTACGCCTAAACGATCTTGTTACGTGGAGGATAGGGAGGTTTGCTAAACCTTATCCTTACTTAACATAATGTAACTTATCGGCGTTAGAACCGAACCGGGTTCGCCAACCCCAGAGGCTCACTTTGCCTAATGCTTCGATAACGATCCGCCTGCTCATTTTGGATCTGCCGAGCTCGCGCTCTACAAAGGTGATCGGGACTTCTGCAAAGGTCGCGCCGGCGGCCTCGCTGGCCAGAATCATTTCAATTTGGAAGCAATATCCTTCTGAGGAAATCTCATCCACGTTGAGTGAACTGATCAGGTGGGCCGAATAAACCCTAAAGCCACCCGTGAGGTCGGTATATGGCAACTTCAGGGCCAATTTGGCATATGAAGTGCCCAGATGAGAGATGAATTGTCGATATTTCGGCCAGTTGCGGATGGACCCGCCCGGAATCCAGCGCGAACTCATGACTACGTCCACATTGGCAGCCCGCCCAAGCATTGGGCTGAGATCCTCCACTCGATGGGATCCGTCGCCATCCATCGTCACGTAATGGGTGTACTTCGAGTGATCCATAGCCCATCGGATTCCGGCTCGATAGGCGGCACCTAGGCCGCTTTTTTGCCTCCGTTCCAGAAGATGCAGACGGTCATGGTGCAAGCCCTTGATCAGATCCGCGGTGCCATCGGGTGAATTGTCGTCGATCACCAATACTTCCAGGTCAGGAAAATGATCGAGCAGTTGAGTCACCAATGTGCCTATGGATTCGGCCTCGTTGTAGGTGGGAATCATGACCAGTGCTTTCATTGTCATGACGAGATCCTCCCTTTCCTGCTTTTGCGAAGCTGCCATAAGAGGATAGGGATAAAGGGGAAAAGAACCAAAATTGCCTCGAGCCGGGCTCCATTGCGGTCGGCAAAGGAGATTGAATCATTTAATCCAACCCTCGAATCAATGACGGTTGAGATGTTCTGACCGGTTCGATGCGTCACGTGACCTCTCGAGTCCACGAGTGCGCTAATCCCCGATGTTGCAATGCTGACTGAATAACGTTGATGCTCAATAGCTCGCATCCGGGTAATCCCGAGTTGCTGGTCGCTTTCTGGAGATAATCCAAAGGTTGCACTGTTGGTCTGCACAATAAAGACATTGCTGTGTTTGGCCATCGCACGCCCTGATGCATCGTCCAACAGTTCGAAGCATATGACGGGTGCGAATCGTGCCTCGCCTACGTTATGGATCACGAGTCGATTACCGGGCACAAAATCAACGACATTCTTTGCATACGGCGAAACGAATTCCGCAATTGGCCTTAAGGGTATGTATTCGCCAAATGGCGTCAGATGCTGTTTTATGTAAATCGAAGTTGGACCAATTTGCGGCCGCCAAAGTATCGAAGCATTTTGGAAATTTGACCCATGCCGCAAGACGGCACCGACAATAAATGGGACGTTGAATTCATCGACGACCGATTGAAGTTGATCTCGAACGATAGGGTCTTTGAAGGGATCCACGTCTATCGCGTTCTCCGGCCACAGGACCACCTGCGGCATATGGTTGTGGCTGGTGAGATAGTCAACGGAAGTACGGAGATGGTTCTCAAATACAACAGTGGCACGAGAATTGAAATCGAGGCCGAGCGAAGGCACTCCCCCTTGCACCGCGATGAAGTGAAAAGTTGGCTTTGGCAAGGTCGGGGTTGTGGCGTTCACTGCGAAAATTGCGATAGCAATTACCGCCAGCAGAATGCCCGTGTGAGTGAACTTCCGTTTCATGAAAAGGAAGATGGCTACTCCCAGAGCGGCGACAAAAAATCCCACCAATGGGGCGCCGCCGATGCGCGCCAATTCCGCATAAGGGGCGTCCGCTTGACCGAATGCGAGCCTCCCCCATCCAAAACCGTTGAACGGGAAATGGCCTCGTAAGAACTCCAGTCCAATCCATGCGGATGGGAAAAGAAGGATATTGGAAAGTCGTGACGTGTTGAGAAGAGAAAGAGGAATAAGGAGGGCAACCTGAAGGATCGTGAGAATTAGCCACGGAATGTCGCCTACGTATGTGTTGCTCCATGCAAGCAAAGGACCGAAGAAAGCGATCCCAAAAAGCGCGACAACGACAACACGCTGTCGGAAGGATTCACCAGACAGCAGATGAATGAGCAACGCCAACGATATTGGCGCACACCACCAGAGCCCGATCGGAGCGAAGGATGCAAATGCAAGCAACCCTGAAAGAATTGAAAGAACAACTACCACTGCAAGGCCGAAACCAATCGATCGACGCTTGCGCCTAATGCGTATTTCTCCTGCATCTCACGAATTACCTTCATATCTTTTGGATATTTTGGAAGGTTTAGAGAAACTTCTGGGAGTGAAATATCTTTGGCGCATTGCACCAAAGTCGGCGCTATTGCCAAATAATCTCGGCCTGCAAGAATCTTCTTTGTGAGAGCGGGCGTCAACGACGGGTGATCACTTTCGGCGGCAGCAATGACGTCATCGACGGTGTGAAAATGGTTGGCAATGTGGGCAGCCCCTTTGATGCCGATCCCCTTTACGCCTGGAAGTCCATCTGACGGGTCACCTCGGAACATGGCGAACAGTGCATAGCGGTCGCCCGGTATCTCATACTTTTGGGATACCCATTTCTTGTCTACGAGTTCATGCTGTGAGAGCCCTTTTGCCAAATAGACAACCGCCACGTTTCGATCATCATCGACCATCTGGAAGAGATCTCGATCACCGGTGACGATTCGCACCGGACCTTCATGCTGTACCGCATATGACGCCATTACGTCGTCAGCTTCATAATCATCGATTCCTATGACGGTAATGCCGAAAGCATCAATGAGATCCAGAAGAATTGGTATCTGCGGAGTTAGGGTGTCTGGCTCCTCTTCCTCATCTTCACTCCCCTCCTCCACTCTGTTCGCTTTATAGTCGGGAAAGAGTGATACCCGCCAACTCGGTCGCCAATCGCCCTCAATACAGGCGACAAGACGGTTGGGTTGGTACATGGTGATCAATCGAGCGGTCATGTCCAGGTAGCC
The DNA here is from genome assembly GCA_036504835.1 of Candidatus Nanopelagicaceae bacterium. Taxonomy (GTDB): domain Bacteria; phylum Actinomycetota; class Actinomycetes; order Nanopelagicales; family Nanopelagicaceae; genus QYPT01. The sequence continues at coordinate 16,393 of DASXUM010000049.1, read as the reverse complement.
ACGGATCGCATTCACGGGAGTTCCGTCGGGGGCCATCATCGTGTCTGGCATTCCGTAGTAGGCGCGATACCAGAGTGAGGCGCTATCTAGCAGCATGAGAGTCATGCGTCACCTCCGAAATAAGCCACCACTCCGCGATCGAGTTTCTTCATCGCTTCGAGGCATTTCGGGCGGAGTTTCTCGCTGGCAACAGATATTTGCTGAAGCAGGTCAATAAGTTGTTTGGTCGAACGCACGAAATCTCCTACTGATAGATCTGAATCTTTCAACACGCTCTGGAGAGAGTGCCCATTTGCCCACCGAAAAGATATCCAACAGAAACCGAAATCCGGCTCCCGTTGAGTCGTGACATCGTGTCCTTTCTCAATGACCTCCAACTTTGCCCACAAACGAATGATCTCGGCAAGGGCGCTCTGAACATTGCCGGTTGGAATGCGCGGTGCCTGGACCTGAGAAGATCGTCCTTGGAAGATAACGCTGGATACCACGCTAAGAAGTTCGGAAGACGAGAGGTGATCGAAGAGATCTTCCCGAATGGCCTCCGAGAGCAATAGATCCGATTCCGTGTAAATCTTGGCAAGGATCTTTCCTTGCGGAAGAGTCTTCTCGCCCTCGATGTATCCGAGTTCGGCGAGCACATCACAGATACGGTCAAAGGTGCGCGCGATAACGTGCGTGCGATTCTCAACCCGCGAGAGCAGTCCGATATTCTCTCGATTAAGCCTGTCGGCTCGTTCGGCCAGTCGTGCGTGGTTCTCTCGATCGCTGCACGAGTGGCAGGGATGTCCTCGTAAGCCTTTTCGAAGGCCGACAAGTTCGGACTCCATGTGAGCACGCTGTTTGGGATCAAAACCCCGCTTAGCTTGTCGGTGCGAGAGAAGCGTCTCGGTTGCTTTGATCTCTCGTCGTATCGACGCATATTGTTCAAAATCTCCCAAATGACATTGAGCATTCTCAGTGAACTCCGCGATCGCCTTCTCATTCTTATGGATCTGCCGGGTAAGTCCGACAACAGCCCTATCTGCCTGAAATTGGGCAAAGGAAGATTCGAGAGAACCTCGCGCGCGATCACGACCGAATCGGGAGATCAGATTTATCGCCATGTTGTACGTCGGGGTAAATGAGGATTTCAAGGGATATGTGCGAGTGGACGCCAAGCCCGCTGCGGTTGCTGAATCGACAACTGGGGACCATTGAACGACCGCGTTGCCTTCAATGTCGATACCGCGTCGACCGGCGCGCCCGGTAAGTTGGGTGTACTCCCCCGGCGTCACGGGTACATGTGCTTCGCCATTCCACTTCACCAATTTTTCCAGTACGACGGTTCGGGCTGGCATGTTGATACCTAGGGCGAGGGTTTCCGTGGCGAATATCGCCTTCAAGTAACCTTTCTGGAAAAGGTCCTCCACTGTGCTCTTGAAACTTGGGAGAAGGCCAGCATGGTGCGCTGCAATCCCTCTTTCAAGTCCGGCGAGCCATTCGCTAAAGCCCAGTGTTTCCAGGTCTTCTTGCGCAATGTTCTCCGTGTATTTCAAGGCGGTTGCACGAATCTCAGCACGTTCTTCGGATGTCGTCAGTCGGATGCCCGAGGCTAGGCATTGTCGAACCGCAGAATCACAACCAAGTCGGGAGAAGATGAAGGTGATTGCAGGGAGCATATTTTCTCGCTGCAGTTTTTCGATGACTTCAGAGCGCGAGAGTCGGTGACCTCCGTCGGCCCAATCGCGATTTCTTCCGCGTTCTCGTGGAGTGCGCACACGACGCAGTGCTTCTCTCTCTCGTCGGAGGATCTCAGGGTTGACCCTGCCGTTTTCGACGAATAGGTCGATGAGCCCGTTGTCGATGAGGACGTGCTGATATAAAGGCACCGGGCGAATCTCACTTACTATGACCTCGGTATCTCCGCGAATGGTCTGAAGCCACTCCCCGAATTCCTCTGCGTTCGACACCGTGGCGGACAACGAAATCACTTGCACGCTCTCCATGAGATGGATGAGAACTTCTTCCCATACTGCTCCACGAAACTTGTCGGCCAGGTAGTGAACCTCGTCCATCACGACGAATCCCAAACTCGCCAGGGTATTGGACCCGGCATAAAGCATGTTTCGCAGGACTTCGGTTGTCATGACAAGAATGTCTGCTTCACCATTAATGCTTGTGTCGCCAGTGAGGAGGCCGACTCGTTCGCTGCCAAACCTTGCGACAAACTCCTGATATTTCTGGTTCGAAAGGGCCTTGATCGGCGTCGTGTAGAAACATTTACGCCCCTTCTTCAGGGCCATGTATGCCGCAAACTCGCCGATTACGGTCTTCCCCGCGCCAGTTGGTGCAGCAACGAGCACGCCTTTACCTGCCTCAACTGCACGACAAGCCTGAATTTGAAATGAGTCAAATGGAAAATCAAAAGAATCTGCAAATTCTGTCGTGAGGCCAAATGATCGCCTCTGCGAAGACTCCGCGTACTGCTGGGCAGGAGTTGTCATGGCAACCAAGTTAGCAGTGCCGAAGGCACCGATTCTGCCTCAACCGGCAGGACTCCTATTCGTTCACCGTCGGCATAGGCTATTGCTGCCGAATTGATCCGAACTCTCTTGCCCCGAAGGACCCTGACGGCGGGATGTTTGATGTGTGTGCCCGCGTACACCTTGGGAAAGACCCGCAGAAATTCCAGTTTGGATATGGGGCTCAAAACCATCACATCTAGGAGATCATCATTCAAGTCGGCGTTGGGGCACACTTTCATGCCGCCACCGTAAGACTGCCCATTCCCGATTGCGATGAGCATGGCCTTTGTCGAGAACCGCTGACCATCTATGTCAATATCGTAACTCCTCGGTTTGAAGCCAAGGAGTTCAAGGATGATTGCCACATTGTATTTAGAGGGACCTTTTGGCCACTTCATTGCGTTGGCGCGTTCATTGACCATGGAATCAAAGCCAGTCGACAAAATTGCCCCGAACCATTCACCATCCACGAGTCCCAAGTCCACCCGTGTGGCAGGTCGCTCGAAGACACCACTGAGAATCTTCTCCACGTTGTCTAGTGGCCAACCTAAAGTGCGACAGAAATCGTTGCCGGTTCCAGCGGGAATCACGGCTAGTGGAATTGGTGTATTTGCTACATGCTGCAGAACCAAGTGAACTAGACCATCGCCTCCGACGGCAACGACACCTGAGCAATCCTTTTCATTTGTTAGAAAGGTAGTCAGGTTTCGAGTCGTATGCTCTGCCGAAGCCCCTGTGATCATTCGATACTGAATCCCGTGGTGATCAAAGTAGGCCATGGCACGACGGCCAAATTCGGCTCCCTTGCCTCTTCCCGAAATTGGATTTATAACTATCGCCCACATCAGATATCTGCCCCTTCGTCCACCGCGCGCTTGCCCCTTCGACGGTCGACGAGAAGAGCGATTCCTCCCGCGGCGAAGTAGAAGACGCAGAGCGGAAGGGCCAAGAGTGTCATAGTGAGCGGATCCCCGGTTGGAGTGAATGCAGCTGTAAAGAGCGCAATTCCAAAAACCCAGAGTCTCCACGGTCGCAGGATGGTCTTGCCAGAAATAAAACCGACCAAGTTGAGGGCAATCAAGAAAATCGGCAACTCGAATGCCAAACCAAAGAGCAGTATCACTCGAAGGACGAAATCAAGGTAGTCGTCGAATCGAACGAGGTTCGCAAGTGAGTGGGGGGTGAAGCCGAAGAGCACCTTGATGGCGACAGGAAGAATCAAATAACCCAAGGTGGCCCCCGCCGCAAAGAAAGGCGTGGCGGCGCCGATAAATAGAATGGAGTTCCGCTTCTCTTTGCGGTGCAATCCTGGCGAGATGAAGGCCCACAATTGGTAGAGCCAGAGCGGCGCCGAAATGATCAGGCCGGTGAGCAAGGCGACCTTGATTTGGAGGTTTAGGGGGCCAAGGACCCCATTGATGTATAGGGCCCCGCAATGGGTGGATTGGGATGCCTGCGCCTTAGAAAGGTCACAGACGGGTCGAGCTAATGTGGTGATGATTTGATTGTAGAAGTACCAACCGATACCAGAAGCGAGAAGGATGATTATTGAGGAGCGGACAACCCTTCGCCGGAGTTCACGCAGATGTTCAAATAGCGGCATTCGACCGCCTGTCGTGGCCGCCATAGAGTTTATTTCTCCGTGCCGCCTTCTTTATCTGTCTTCTTCTCGTCTTTGTCGATTTCTTTCAACTCACTTTTGAAGATACGCAGAGACTTTGCTAGAGATCGGGCTGAATCGGGCAGGCGCTTAGCTCCAAAGAGGAGAACGAGAACAAGCAAGAGAAGTAAAATATGGCTGGGTTCTCTGAGGAACATTGCGTGAGTCTCCTATTTCTTCCTTTGACCTTTTGATCGCTAAACCAACAGGAGGCAACGCTACCCCAGAAAGGGGCAGAGTCCAGAACGGCCCATCTACGACCGGTAGGCGCTAAGGGCCCGTGCCGCCCGTTCTTGAAGCTGGGTTCGAAACTCCCGAGGCGCTTCCAGTCCAACCTCGCCACCCAGACTCATTATCTGCCGAATGGCCCAATCTGCACTGAAACTGGAGACCTGGACTCTCGGCGAACTATCAGCATGAGACGGAGCATGGTCTACGTTGAAACCCTCAACCACGTCGCGCATTCGGGAATGAATCCGCAAAGTTAGTGAGAGCCTTCCGTCTTCACTACCCGACATTTCCCTCACTTGCGCAGATTGCGGATTCGGGACGGCCGCGGCTGTGAGAATTCGATCTAGGCGGAAAGTCCGATAACCGTTGGAGAGCTCACAGAAGGCCAGAACGTAGTCGTGACCTTTCGAGGTTGAGAATTCAAGTGGGTGGATGACTCGTCGGGTCACTTCGTCACGCGAGATTGAGTGATAACTGATTTCCACTCCGCTTCTTCTTTTGATTGCTAATTCGAGTTGCGCTCGTACGTTTGAGAGTGCGGAAGTGCCGGCTTGGACTTTCTGCTGCACGTGCGGATCGACAAGGTTGATCAATTTGGAGACGAGCTTAGAAATGGTCTCTGTAAGGTCCGTATGGCCCAGGTCGGTTTCCTCCTGGAGGGTTTCAAGGCCGAGCACCAAGGCAAGTATCTCGTCGCGGTTGAGTGCGCGTGGTTTCGCCAATGTGTCTGCGTTCGAGATAGTGACTACTCCCGTATCGAAGGAGAGGTCCATCAATTCAAGCGGGGTGTAACCAGGCAGACCGCACATCCACAGTGTTGTGAGATCCTCTGTCAATTGCGCGGTAGTGAGAGAGAATTCTCGGGCCAAGTCATCCAGTGCAATTCCCTGGTGCGTTGCAAGATAAGGAACAAGATCAAGAAGACGTTCGGTTCGCTCCAATCCGGAACTGGGTACTGGTTTACTCATGTGCGCTCACCAAAGCTTCAAGGCACGATACAACTCTTTCACGCAAGTGCGCCGGCAAATGGACGATCACATCGTCGCCATGCCAGAGGACAGTATCGATAAAACGTGACTCATCCGCGTAGGCGATTTCACAGAGATCGAATTCGCCGTCCGACGAGATGACCTTGGCGTCACTTCGAAGTGAGTGCCCTCGCCCTGCGCGAATGGACACTTGGGCCGTATCACGCCTTTCAAAAAGAGTTGTGTCAAGGTATTCGAGTACTTTGAAATCTGAGTCGGCTTCAAAAGCGTGTTTCTTAGAGGTGATCTCAATTGCGCCGATTATTCGATCGAGCCGGAAAGTGCGAATGTCCTCGCGTTCGTTGTCGAATGCGACCAGATACCAATTGCCCTGTCTGCTGCCCAATCCGTATGGATTTACTGACCGTGCCTCTTCTTGCATATCTGCCGATAGATATGCAAAGGAGACACTTTGCCTATCGGCGATGGCACTCGTTAGTGGTAAGAAGTTGGGCGAGGTTACGTTAAGTCTGGGGGCGAGATTGGGGAGGGCGTCAAAATCAGAGGCGATTCCGAGTGATCGCAGTTTCACCAGAGCAGTCTGTGCTGGTTCGCTCAACGCGGCACCGCGCCAAGCCTCCGCGGCCAACGAGAGCAGAGCTACTTCTGCTCCGTTGAGCTCCCCCAGATTGAGTGAATACGCTTCGGGATGAATTCGGTAACCCGGCTCGTCTTCAAAGCCGGGATCGACGCCACGCACATCAATGATGATCCCAATTCTGCGCAGATCGTCTTTATCGCGTTCGAACATTCGCTCCTTCGCCTCTGGAGATCCCTCATATCCCTCAATCGTTCGGAAAATCTCAGATTTGGTCAGATAGCGTTTGGTAGCCAGTAAGGCGATCGTAAGGTTTATCAATCTTTCATTCTTGCGCGATGCCATCGTAACCTCCCTTCGAAGGCCGTCGACGACGTTGGAGCACATCGACACCGGGGGCCATCCGGCGCGATTGAATGAGGAACCCGGTGTGCCCGATCATTCTGTGTTGAGGTCGAACTGCAAGGCCTTCGTGATGCCACCCTCGCACGAGAGACTCAGAACTCTCGGGCTCTGTGAATCGACCATCGTCCTTCAAGGCTTCAGCCGTTGCAGAGAGTTGAGTTGTGGTCGCAACGTAGGCAAGGAAGACTCCTCCTGGGCGAAGCACGTGTGCGGCCAAGTCAACACACTCCCAAGGTGCGAGCATGTCGAGAATGACGCGATCGAAAACGTCCTCGAAGACTTGATCTTGGACGGATCCAACTTCGACCTTCCAGTTGTCTGGGCGCCCTCCAAAATAATTGGTGACGTTGGACGTGGCATTGTCGGCAAAATCGGCCCTTCGTTCGAGAGAGTGAACGAAGCCGTCCTTACCCACCGCGCGAAGAAGTGAGATGGTCAGAGCCCCGCTTCCGACCCCGGCTTCAAGAACTCGAGCTCCTGGATAGATGTCAGCAAAGCCAATGATCAGTGCGGCGTCTTTGGGATACACGATTGTTGCTCCGCGCGGCATCGAAAGCACGTAATCCGAAAGAAGAGGTTTAAAGGCCGTAAATTTCAATCCAGCCGTCGTTTCGACAACGGAACCTTCTGGCATCCCGATCAAGTCATTGTGGGTAATCCAGCCTTTATGAGTGTGCCATTCCTTATCAGGAGTAATCGTGAAACTGTAAAGTTTGCCTTTTGAATCGGTAAGTTGGACACGATCACCGGCAGCGAAAAACCCAGGAGTAGACACGGAAGCATCTTAGAGGCTCGGCGCCATCCATTGGGGAGTATCTTGCCCCTCATGAGCAAAATCCGGTTATCGCCGAGCCGCGTCAATGATTTTTCCAATTGCCCGCAACTGTATAAATACCGTGCCATCGATCAACTACCAGAGGGAATTAGTTTGGATGCCGAACGCGGCACCCTCCTTCATACCGTCCTTGAGAGGCTCTTCGATTCTCCCATTCCTCACAGGACTTCTAAGACGGCCAGAGAGATGCTCCCCAAATATTGGAGCGACCAGGTAGAGGCGAAACCTGAGTTAGCTGCATTGGTTACGGATAATAAAGAGTGGATCGACCGAGCAAATTCACTTCTTGACAATTATTTCGCACTCGAGGAACCGAATTCCTTCGAACCTACTCACCGTGAATTGCACCTTGAGATCGATTTAAGTGACGAGATATATCTTCACGGCTATGTCGATCGATTGGATGTGGCGAGTACAGGAGAGGTCCGCATCATTGACTACAAATCAGGAAAGGCTCCCAAACCCGGTTGGGAAGATAAGGCGCTCTTCCAACTACGTGTGTATGCCTTCATTTATTGGCGGAATTACGGCGTGCTTCCCAGGCTCCTTCAGATGATTTATTTGGGAAGCGCTGAACTTCTTCGTAACACGCCGACCGAACTTGACCTGTTGGCGACCGAACGAACTCTCGTTCGTATTGCTGATGAGATTTCGGTGGCGATACGAGATGACAAATGGACCCCGAAACCATCGCGCCTCTGTGACTGGTGCTCATTCAAGAGCATTTGCCCGGCCTTCAATGACTAGCGGTTGAATTCCGCGTACAACTTCTGTAGAACTTCGCGCGTGAGCTCGCCCACCGAAGAGACTACGTGAACCCGCTGGCTAGATTGGATCGGGACAAGGTGAGGAATTGCCACCACCAATCCCCCACTCGCACTCGCCGCGGCTACCCCGGTCGCAGAATCTTCCAAAATCAAGCACTCTTCAATTTCGACATTCAGGAAATTTGCGGCGGCTAGGTACCCCTCGGGATCTGGTTTTACATTGGTGACATCATCGCTGGATATAGAGATGGCAAATCTGTGATCATGTAGATTATCGAGTACCGCATCTACGAGGACCCGCGGGCTGGCGGAGACAAGCGCCATGGGTAGATCAAGTCCTTCGCATAAAGACATGAGATCCTGTGCCCCTTCCATCAAGGAGGCGCCATGGCGCAGATGGTTTTCAGTAAGTGAAATCAGGGTCTGAGTGAACCATTCGGGTGATTCGACTTGTCCGGCCAGATCAAACATGTATCGACCCACTCGATCAAGTGGTCCACCAAGGCAGTGAGCCTGATCTTGTGATGTCCATGAATATCCAAAGCGGGCCATCAATTCCGTCTCGGATTCCAACCACATTGGTTCGGTGTCAACCAAAGTCCCGTCCATGTCGAAAAGTACAGCAGAGAAGAATGGACTCATATCGGCGTCTTTAGTTGGCGTTGAAGTATTTGGCTTCGGGATGATGCACGATGATGGCCGAAGTGGACTGTTCAGGATGCAATTGGAATCCCTCAGAGAGTTCAACTCCGATCCGCTCGGGTTCTAACAATTCGCAGAGTTGAACTTGCTGCTCCAAATCTGGACACGCCGGATAGCCGAACGAATACCGTGAGCCGCGATAACCCTGGTCGAGAATCGCCTGGAGTTCGGGGGCGTCCTCGTTCTTGAAATTGAGTTCTTCTCTCACGCGTGCATGCCAGTGTTCTGCCAGCGCCTCAGTCAGTTGAACGGAAAGGCCGTGAAGCTCGAGGTACTCGCGGTATTGGTTAGCCGCAAATAGTTTGCCCGTAGCTTCACTCACCGCCGATCCCATCGTGACGATTTGGAATTCCACGACGTCGGTGCGACCTGAATCCTTGGAGGCAAAGTAGTCACTGATGCATAGTCGCCGATCTCGCGACTGGCGAGGAAAGGTGAAACGCGTGCGTTCTTGACCCTTCAGCGGCCCCTCGTGGTGAAGAATTATTAGGTCATTTCCTTCGCTGACACAAGGAAAATATCCGTACACGACCGCGGCATTGAGCCATCCTTGTGAGAGGGCCTCGCTCAAAATCGAACGGAGTCGTGGGCGTCCTTCGTTCTCGGCCATGACTTCATATTCACCTCGAGCGCCTTTTAGCCCCCACTGTCCGACAAAGAGCGCACGCTCGTCGAGCATCCCCGAATAATCGGCTAGAGGTACACCTTTGATGATTCGACTTCCCCAGAATGGTGGAGTCGGAATCGTGTTGTCGCTGGCGACATCGCTTCTCTTTGCATCGATTTCTCTAGGAGCATCGTCCCTTGCAACTGCTCGGACTCGGCGCTCGCGCAAAGGTGGAAGCGCAGCGCCGGGCTCACCGCGTTTGATCGCCATGATCGTGTCCATCAAACGAAGCCCTTCAAAGGCATCCCGGGCGTATCGCACCTCTCCGGGAAATTGTCCGGCCAAATCTTGCTCAACATATGCGCGGGTAAGGGCGGCTCCTCCAAGAACAATGGGCCATCGCTTGTCGAGGCCTCGTGAGGTGATTTCTTCGAGGTTCTCTTTCATGATGACGGTCGACTTCACCAACAAGCCGCTCATTCCGATGGCGTCGGCATTTGAGTCGCTCGCCGCATCGATGATCTGGTTGATAGTTTGCTTAATTCCAATATTGACGACTTTGTAACCATTGTTGGAGAGAATGATGTCTACCAAGTTCTTGCCAATGTCATGGACATCTCCCCGCACCGTGGCGAGAACCATGACGCCGCGACCTTCATCGCCAGTTTTCTCCATAAAGGGCTCAAGATATGCGACCGCAGTCTTCATCACTTCGGCGCTCTGCAAAACAAATGGGAGTTGCATCTCCCCTTTGCCGAACAACTCTCCAACTACTTTCATGCCTTCGAGGAGGAAGGTGTTGATGATGTCGAGTGGTTTCAAACCCTCTGCCATGGCTGTCTCCAAATCGGCTTCAAGGCCGATTTTTTCGCCATCGATGATACGTCGCGTCAATCTTTCGGTGAGTGGAAGGGCGGAGAGCTCAGCTGCTCGAGTTAAGCGCGAAGCTGCGATTTCAACACCTTCGAACAACTCCAGGAAGAGTGAGAGTGGGTCATATACGCATTCGCCGTTTTCAAAGCGGCGTCGGTCATAAATGAGGTCTAGGGCAACTTCGCGTTGGCGTGCATCTATTCGGGCCATGGGCGTAATTTTGGAAGGATGAACAATCGCTGAGTCCATGCCCGCTTCAACCGCTTCGTGGAGGAAGACAGAGTTCAAAACGACCCGTGCGGCGGGGTTGAGTCCGAATGAAACGTTGCTGACGCCAAGGGTGGTGTTGACGTCAGGGAATTCGGATTTGATTGCGCGGATGGCGTTGAGGGTTTCTAGGCCATCTCTCCTGGTTTCTTCCTGTCCCGTGGCTATAGGAAAGGTGAGGCAGTCGATCAAGATATCGCCGGTCTTCAGCCCCCATTTTTGGGTGAGGTCCTCAATCAGCCGTCTGGCAACTCGCACTTTCCATTCGGCATCGCGGGCTTGCCCTGTCTCATCGATTGTTAGGGCCACTACCGCGGCGCCGTGTTCCTTTACCAATGGCATAACACGGGCAAAACGCGAATTCGGTCCGTCGCCATCCTCAAAATTGACGGAGTTTATGACGCTACGTCCGCCTAGTTGCTCAAGTCCAGCTTTGATCACCAGTGGCTCGGTGGAATCTAGAACTATGGGAAGTGTCGATGATGTTGCAAATCTTCCGGCGAGTTCGCGCATGTCGATGGCGCCATCTCTACCAACGTAGTCAACAGATAAATCGAGCATGTGCGCTCCGTCGCGGATTTGGTCGCGGGCGATTTCAACACACCCTTGCCAATCCTCGGCAAGGAGCGCATCGCGAAATGCCCTTGACCCATTGGAATTTGTCCGCTCTCCAATTGCCAAGTACGTCAGATCTTGGCGGAAGGGCACGAATTGATAGATTGAGGATGCGCCCGGCTCAGACTTTGGATCTCTCTTGGCAGGGATGACATCTCTCAATGCGTCGACAACTTCTTTGAGGTGTTCGGGAGTTGTGCCGCAGCAGCCTCCTACTAAAGAGATCCCGTACTCGTGCACAAAGACCGAAAGTGCTGCGGCCAGCTCCTTGGGCGTCAGTGGATAGGTCGCACCCAGTGGTCCCAGAACGGGCAGGCCAGCGTTGGGCATCACTGAAATCCCGATTTGAGCATTTTTGCTCAGGTAGCGCAGGTGCTCGGACATTTCAGCGGGACCGGTGGCGCAATTCAAACCGATGAGATCGATTTCCAATGGTTCAAGGGCATTGAGAGCGGCCCCGATTTCAGAACCCAAGAGCATGGTGCCGGTTGTCTCCACTGTCACCTGGGCGATAAGGACTACGTCCAGATCGGATTCTTTGATAACGGCACGGGCACCATTGATGGCTGCCTTGGCTTGGAGAAGATCTTGAGCGGTCTCAACAAGAATGGCGTCTACTCCAGAATCGACCAAACCTTTTGAGGCTGTGTAATAGGCATCCTTCAATTTCGAATAAGTAGTGTGGCCGAGGCTTGGCAGTTTCGTGCCCGGCCCCAGCGACCCGATTACATAGCGGGGGTGTTCTTTCGTGGAAAATTTATCTGCACAGGCTCTGGCTAGCACTCCCCCTGCGTAGGCAAGTTCATAGATGCGGTCTTCGATGCCATATTCAGCCAGGTTGGCCCAGTTTGCGCCGAAAGTATTGGTCTCAATGGCGTCAACGCCCACTTTGAGATACTCCTCATGCACGGCAGTCACGATGTCGGGCCGGCTCACATTGAGAATCTCGTTGCAACCCTCGTGGCCTTGAAAATCCTCCAGAGTCGGATTGGCCGCTTGCAACATCGTGCCCATGGCGCCGTCGGCAATCACCGTGCGCTGCGCTAGCAACTGGCGCAAGGACTGCTTCGAGGTGATCATCGGTCGAAGGTTACCGTAAGGTGGCATCATGGAGATTCTCCAAATACCGCCCCTGCGCTCGCCAGTCATGGTCTTCTCTTTTGGCGGCTGGAACGACGCGGGCGAAGCCGCAACAGGGGCTGTGTCTCATCTATTGAACATCTGGGACAACACCCTCATTGGGAATTTCGATCCCGAAGATTTCTACGATTTTCAAGTCAATAGACCAATGGTTTTTGTAGACGACTCGAAGGTGCGCAAAATTACCTGGCCCACCACGGAAGTATTTGGAATTCTCACTCCCCAATTTGATTTTGATCTTGTCGTGGTCAAAGGACTTGAACCCTCGATGCGATGGAAAAAATTCACGGACGAGATGCTGGATCTTGCCGACGATCTTGACGTTTCGATGATTCTTACAGTGGGCTCTCTTCTTGCCGATACACCTCACTCGCGGCCAATCTCAGTCAGCGGCAGTGGGTCACACCCCGATATTGCAAAACGTCTTGGAGTCGAGGTCAGCAGATATGAGGGCCCCACAGGGATACTCGGAGTATTGCAGGAAGCCGCGCAACGACGAGGAATCGACGCAATCTCCTTGTGGGCCGCGATTCCCCATTATGCATCTGCCCCACCTTCGCCGAAGGCGACTCTTGCGCTCATAAATGCACTCGAGGATTTCCTCAATATCTCAATACCGCTTGCAGACCTCTCCGAGCAGAGCAAGATGTGGGAGTCAGGAATCGATGAAATGGCGCAAGAAGACACTGAACTCGGCGAGTACGTTCGACAGCTCGAAGCATCCAAGGATGAAACGGAATTGCCTGAAGCAACGGGTGAGGCAATTGCGCGCGAATTCGAGCGCTACTTACGTCGCAGGAACATTGAATAAGAAGGCTAGATGGCAATTCCCAGCAATAGATCAATTGCACGAGACAATTCGCCAGCAGAACCTCCAACGGATCCGTTTTCAGTTTCAAGGCACCACTCGTCGATTAATTTGAGTGCTGCAGGCGTGTCGAGATTGTGAGCCAATAGATTGATTATGCCCTGAACTACTGAATCAGTAGGTGCAACTTCAGGTCGCGATAAAAGTAGTCGCAACCGTTCCAAGTATTTAGTGGCTGTTACAAGTCGTTCATCTGACCACATCCGGTCTTCTGAATAGTGGTCGGCAATGAGAGCAAGACGAACTGCCATCGGGTCTGCACCTTGTTCGACCAAGGTCGACAAGAATGCGAGATTGCCTCGACTCTTGCTCATCTTCTCGCCGTCAAGTCCAATCAACCCTGCATGCATGTAAACGCGCGCGAAATCTTTTCCGGTTAACACGGCCGCCTGTGCCGCGCCCATCTCATGGTGAGGGAATAACAGATCGCTCCCCCCACCCTGAATGTCGATTACGTACTCTTCATTGTGAGACACGGGAAGGAAGTTCAGGGCAATTGCGCAGCATTCAATGTGCCAACCTGGACGACCGCTGCCAAATGGTGACGGCCAGCTTGGCTCCCCTGGACGTCCTTGAAGCCAGACCATGGCATCGAGCGGATCATGTTTGCCAATCCTTGCAGGATCGCCGCCTCGTTCTGCAGAAAGTTTGAGCATCTGCTCCTGGGAGAGATGGGCACGCGAACCGAATTTCTCATCTGACTTCACTGAGAAATACAGATCGTTCTCTACTTCATAGACCGTACCGAGTTTCTGTAACTTCTCAACGGCGTCCACAACAAGCGGGATCGATTCCACTGCGCCGATGAAGTGCGCTGGCGGAATGATGTGCAAGTCACTCATATCTCCGCGGAAGAGATTGATCTGGGACTGGGCTAGTTGCTTCCAATCGACCTTGTCACGCGCAGCGCGTTCTAATAGCGGATCATCGATATCGGTAACGTTCTCGACAAAGTGGACGGTCTTGCCCATAGCGCGAAGGTACCTGTTGACTAAATCGAAAGTTATGTATGTCGCGGCATGACCCAAATGCGTTGCATCGTATGGGGTGATGCCGCATACATACATTCGGTACTCGTCCTTGATGGGCAGAGGAGTAACCTCACCACTCGCCGAATTCATTAACGCCAGAGTTGGGAATACGAATGTGGAGTCAATTGGCGGCAGGTAAATATCAGCCCAGGAATTCATTTCTTCATCCTAAAGGATGAATGAGAAGCCAAACCTTCATGCAGGCGAATCCCCTTAGTAGGGTGGCCAAGGTACAGCGGGCCAGTCCTTACTTGGTTGGGGAAAAGTGCCCGTGGATTTAAGTCGATCAACCCGCATCGCGAGGGCGTCGAGTTCTTCCCCAGTCAGCAGATCCGCCAATTCCACGGGGTCCTCCAAATATTGGGCTACTGAATTCAAGCGTGAAATTTCGGCCTCGTTGAAAGGCTCTCCCGCCCATCTCCAAAGAACCGTCCGCAGTTTGTCCTCGGAGTGAAAAGTAACTCCATGATCGCAGCCGAAGACCTCTCCCGCAGCATTGGGCAGAATGTGACCAATCTTGCGATCGGTATTGTTTATAACAGCATCAAAGAGGGCCATTTTCCGCAATTCCAATGTATCGCGCTGGAAGAACTCAATCATGTCGATCGTCTCGTCGATATCCACCCAGCGCTGCACAGCTCCTTCGCCGAATGGACCATCACGAAGAACGGTTAGAGGTACGACGTTGAATCCGCACCTTTGGCTTACCACGTAAGCCGCGTACTCGCGAAAAGCCAACGTGCCGTCCGAGAAATCCCAAAGAGGTCGTTCGCCGGCAATCGGCTTATAGATGCATCTCACGCTGAATTCGCCCTGCGTGATTTTCGCGAGAAGTGTTGCATTGGAGGCATCGACAAGGCGACCGGTGACCTTCATTTCACCTTGCCGCATCGCTTTTTCGAACTCAGGACTAGCGTCGGTAACCATTTGCCCTCGGACATACATGGCCTCGCGGATCAAGGGCAAGGCCGCAGAACGGACAAGGCGGGCGGCCCGCACTTACGACTGCTTCAGCTCGGCGAACAAACGCATTGGTTTGGGAAGGGGTAAGAATCACGCGCAATAGGTCTGGTGCATCGGAATCATCATCGGCATAAATTTCTTGGCTTTCAGGCTCATTGTCATTTACTGCCTGAAGTTCGACTGAGATTCGTTCGCGTTCACCTAGCCAGGCCAAGGAGACAATGCCCACTCGAAATTCTTCGATGATTGGAGTTTCGAGAGGTTCTTCATCACGTGGCAATCGTTCAATCACAAGTGTGGGTTCAATGCGCCGAAGCTCTCTTAAGAGAATCTCCAATCGGTCCGCGATTGCAATAACCTGCGTTTTTTCGAGGAGTACCGAAACGAGTCGATTACCTGATCGCGCTTGAATGAAGAAACTGCGTTCGCCAGGTTCTCCCACAGTACCCACTACGAATCGCTCTACCGGATCGAAAGTATTTATTATGCGAGCCATCTACTTTTTCCGCCTTGCCTCTGGGACTCCGCCGCCGCCCCCGACAAGAAGTCGTGCGCGATGGTCAAGAAATAGCTCAGGGTTCAATCGGGATCGCGAGTCGTTCATAAGGATTAATCGCGGCTTAGAAGATGAATAGTCGAGAATTGAAATTGAGGCTGGATCCACGACGATTCGTTGGAACTCATCGAGGTGCATATTAAGCGAGGCGGCAATGATGGACTTGAGAACATCGCCGTGAGAGACAAGGATGACATGACCCTTTCCCCGCTTGGTCAAACCCCGTTCTAATGCCCGCATCGCACGTTCTTGCATAGCCGCCATGCTCTCTCCTTGTGGAAAGACGACTTTTGAAGGTTGTTCTTGTACTTTCTTCCAGAGGGCATCCTTGGATAAAGCGTGGAGTTTCCTGCCGGTCCAATCCCCGTAATCGACCTCGGAAAGATCCGGATCGATGTCAACTTTTATCTTCGGATCGAACTCTGCGGCCTTCTTTAGCCATGGAGCTATGGTCTGTGCGCATCGTTCTAGCGGACTCGAGCGCAATGATTTGACGGGAATCGCTCCAAGACGGCCTGCTAACTCACGTGCCTGCTTTTTGCCTACCTCGGAGAGTTGAACTCCATCCATTCTGCCGGCGAGAACCCCTGAACCATTGGCGAGAGAGTGAGCATGTCGAACGAGGAGAACTAGGGTCATGACCTTCGCCTCGCATTCGTTTGTAGAAAATTTGCAGGACAGGCAGGAAGATTATCGGGGAATTCATCCCTGTGCCTTGCTAGGGTCGCATCATGGAATTTCGGCGTGCGGGCAAGAGCGGTCTCCTGATCTCCAGGCTGGGATTGGGGACCATGACGTGGGGT
>DASXUM010000048.1:0-25556 GCA_036504835.1 Candidatus Nanopelagicaceae bacterium | reverse complement strand
CCCGGGACTGTCAATTGATTCGAGCATGGACCCCGGAGTGACAGGCCATCTGGATTTCACCGCCAGCAAAACAGGCGAATTTCCAGGACGCTGCAACGTATCTAGGTGCGGGCGCGGCCACGCGGGAATGGCCTTCACCGTAAAGGTGGTCAGTGCCGATGACTACCTTAAGTACCTCTCCTCTCTCAAATAGTCTCTGAAAGAGCTCTCATGTGAGGCGGCTAAGATCGGCGGCATGACATATGAATTAAGAGATCTGAATGGCTCGGTAGTTGTAATCACGGGCGCCACCGCCGGAATGGGTGCTGCAACTGCACGCGAGTTGGTGGAGATGGGCGCCAAAGTTGTTCTCAATGCCCGCAATGAAGCGCGTCTGGAAGAAATGGTCGGCGCCTTGGGCACGGAGAACGCCATCTTCGTACCTGGCGACTGTTCGGATCCTGATGTATGTCGCCTTATCGCAGAGGTTGCCAACGACCGTTTCGGGACTATCGATGCGGTCGTGGCAAACGCCGGCATCGGCATGTACGGCTCGATCTTGGATTACAGCGACGATGAAGTGAATCAGATGATGCGCACCAACTTCGAGGGCACCGTCCACATCATCCGCGCAACTTTGCCGACAATGCTGAACAAATCGGCGGGCGACGTCATCATTGTCTCGTCTGTGGCGGGCTTTCGCAGCGGCGCAGATGAGGCGATCTACGCAGGTACAAAGCATGCCCAGGTGGGCTTGGCAGGCGGCCTTGATCGCGAACTACGCGAAAAGGGAGTCCGAGTCGCCCTCGTATGCCCGGCCGGAACTGAGACGGAATTTGCAATCGGCGCGGGACGCACTGAAGACGACCCAGCGCTCTCTGAGTATTTGCGGCCAGAAGATGTCGCCTACCAGATCGTCACCATTCTGCGGCAGCCACGATCAGTGCGGACCCACATCTGGACTCTCTGGTCCATGAACCAGCAGTCCTAATTGACTGGCTTAGTGGCCTGAAGTCGTATTAACCGGGTGCTCGTATTCGGTGACAAAACCGATGACGCTAATGAGCAATCCACCGACGCCGATCAACGTCAACCACCAACCGATGATGAGCCCGAGCCCCGACAAACAGGCGAAGATTGCCACAGGCAGCGGCCACCAAGAATGCGGACTGTAGAAGCCGAGCTCGCCCGCTCCATCTGCAATCTCGCCAACTTCGTTGTCTTCCGGAAGTACATTGGGAATACGGCGATTCGAATACCACATGTAGAAACCAACAAGCCCGGCCAGACCACCGCTGAGGGTGATGGCAGTGATACCAACGGCTTCTCCGCCGACAAAGTAGTAAATGACTGCGACGAGGAAATAGAAAGCGGCTAGTCCCAGGAAAAGACGAAATGAGGCTTTCATAGGTCTAGTGCCCTTCTGTCTTTATGTGTGGGTGGTGCAGATCAAATGCAGGGCGTTCGCTGCGAATGCGCGGCATCGAGGTGAAGTTGTGACGCGGTGGCGGACATGATGTGGCCCATTCAAGGGAAGCACCATATCCCCACGGATCATCCACTTTGACCAGCGGAGACTTTCGAGTGATCCAGACGTTAACCATGAACGGAATCATCGAGGCTGCGAGCAATGCTGCACCTGCGGTGGAAACTTCGTTCATAAATGTAAATCCATCGGTAGGAAGGTAATCGGCGTATCTGCGCGGGAAGCCCTTAATGCCCAGCCAGTGCTGGATAAGGAAGGTCAGGTGGAAGCCGAAGAAAGTCATCCAGAAGTGGATTTTTCCCAGACGCTCGTTGAGCATTCTGCCGGTCATCTTTGGCCACCAGAAATAGAAGCCGCCGAACATCGCGAAGACCACTGTTCCAAAGAGAACGTAGTGGAAATGTGCAACCACAAAGTAAGAAGCCGATACAGCGAAGTCCAGAGGAGGCGATGCCAAGATAATTCCGGTGAGGCCGCCAAAGAGGAAGGTAATGAGGAAGCCGATGATCCAGAGCATCGGGGTCTCGAAAGTAATCGAGCCCCTCCACATTGTTCCGATCCAGTTGAAGAACTTCACACCCGTCGGTACGCCAATGAGGAAGGTCATAAAGGAGAAGAAGGGCAAGAGCACTTGACCGGTTGCGAAGAGGTGGTGGGCCCAGACCGAAACCGAGAGCGCAGAGATCGCGATGGTCGCGGCAATGAGTCCCTTGTATCCGAAAATTGGCTTGCGACTAAACACCGGAAGAATTTCAGTTGCTATGCCGAAGAACGGCAGCGCCAAAATGTAAACCTCTGGGTGTCCAAAGAACCAGAAAAGATGTTGCCACAACATGGCTCCGCCATTTGCGGGGTCGAAGATATGCGAACCGAAGAGCCGGTCAGATTCCAATCCTAGGAAAGCCGCAGCCAGTGGCGGGAAAGCAAGGAGAACAAGGATCGATGTCAGCAATACGTTCCAGCTAAAGATTGACATGCGGAACATCGTCATACCAGGGGCGCGCATCGTGAATATCGTCGTGATGAAGTTGACGCCACTGAGAATGGTGCCAAGTCCACCGAGGGCAAGACCCATCACCCACAAGTCGCCGCCGATTCCCGGAGAGAATTGCGAGTTGGCAAGAGGCGCGTAAGCAGTCCATCCGAATGATGCGGCTCCCCCAGGGCTGAGGAATCCGGCAAATGCCATCGTTCCGCCGAAGAGGTAAAGCCAGTACGACATCATGTTCAAACGAGGGAATGCCACGTCGGCTGCGCCAATTTGCAGCGGCATGATGACGTTGGCGAAACCCACGAAAAGCGGGGTTGCAAACATCAAGAGCATGATCGTGCCGTGCATGGTGAAGATCTGGTTGTACTGCTCGTTACTGAAGAATTGAAGGCCCGGACGGGTGAGCTCGGCGCGGAGCATCAACGCAAGGATTCCGCCGATAAGGAACCAAGAGAACGAGGTAATGAGGTACATGTACCCGATCGTCTTGTGGTCGGTTGATGTCACCCACTTGACGAACTGGCTGCCTTTTTTGGTCGGGCGAAGTTGAGCCTTTGTCACCGAAGTGCTCGTCATTTGGGGTGGATGTGCGACTGTTGTCATGACTGGCTCGCCTTCAACGTATTGATGTAATCCTGATATTGCGCTGGCGTAACGACTCGTGCCGTGAATTGCATCAAGGAGTGGTCACGGCCGCAGAGAATGTTGCAACGACCCGGGAAATCACCGAGCTTGTTGGCGGTGAACTCAAGATGGTTTGTGACGCCTGGCAGATTCTGCATCTGAATCATGAAGGCTGGTATCCAGAATCCATGATCGACATCGCTGGATGTCAGAGTGAAACGAACACGTTCGCCTTGCGGGATGTACAAGATAGGCCGCTGTTGCGGAGTGCCCGTTATCGTGGCATTGGGACCTGTGCCCGCCTCGGGATAGGTGAACTGCCACGACCATTGAATGCCGTTAACAGTGATGTCATGCATCACGCCCACCGTAGATTTGTTGGTAATACGTGACTCATCACGTGCGGTGTAAGCGAAAAGGACCGCGACGATAATGAACGGAATGATCGTATACGCGACTTCAATGGGGATGTGGTACTGAGTCTGCTTTGGAAATTCGTCATTCTTCTTGCGGTGGAAGATGGATGCCCACAAGATCAGGCCTGCGGTAAATACACCGACAATTCCTGCTGTGATCCACGCCCCTTGCCAGAGCGGAAGCGATGTGTCATTGACGCTGGACAACCCTTCCTTGTAACCCAATCCCGAAACTTTGGCGCAAGAGGTCAAGACCAAGAGCAGGGGGGCAAGGAGGGCGAGTTTGAGTCCCTTACGGGATCGACGAAGGCGGGGCTCCAAAGGCATGGGCAAAGGATAGTGGGGCATTTCATGCTCGTAGGTCAGGAGGGGTAGCCTTCCTCAGGTGGCTCATATCACAGCCAATTTTTTGGCCGAATCTCCCCTCTCCCCTCGGGCGCGGGAGGCACTCGGCGCGGCTATCGACCAAGGGTGGGCAGATCCCCGCAAATTGGCCCACGCCAGCGCCAGAGCGCGGATTCTGCATGAGGGAGCTATCGCTTCACTTGCTGAGAATCTGGGCCTTCGCACCGATGAAATCGAAATTCTGGGCGAGCCATCCCTGGGACATTTCTACGCCGTGGAGGGGCTCCTTCAACCCGCCGACACCTTGGTCTACTCGAACGTGGATCGAAAAGAGGTGATTGCCCTTTCGCGTGGGAGAAAAAAAGCCGTTGAGCTCCCAGTCGACTCCGCCGGCTTGATCCAGACTCAGATGCTTCGCGACTTGCCTGAAACCGAAGGAGTCTTCGCCCTTCAAATCGCCAATGGCGAAACCGGCGTTATCCAGAATGTTGAGGCACTTCTGGCGGACTCGGCAAACCTACGCATCGCAACTGATTTCTCGACGGCCGGAACACGGGTGCCCCTCCCCTCCCGTTGGGATAGCGCATTCTTCGATTCGCGCGCCTGGCAGGGACCGCAAGGAATCGGCATTCTCGCCATCCGGAACGGCTCGCAGTGGCGCAACCCGCTTCCTCATATTGCCAGCACCAGAACGCCGCAGTCATCTTCATTGCCGCTCGTCATAGCTGCCGCGGTGGCACTGGAAGAGTGGAACAAGAACGAAGAGTTCGAGAAGGAACGATTGCGCGGACTAAGTGATGAGTTGCGTCGACGAGTGTCGACGTCTATCGAGAACTGCGATGTGGCGGGCGATCTCGACCAATCGCTGCCCCATATAACTTCCTTCTCATTTCTCTATGTCGAAGGCGAGGAACTTCTTCGTCGTTTAGAAATGGCTGGATTTGCGGTCGACTCTGGTTCTGCATGCACGGCCGAAGACTTGCAACCCAGCCATGTTCTCGCGGCGATGGGAGTTCTAACTCATGGCAACATTCGTATCACTCTTCATAGTGATACGACGCCATCGCAAGTCATTGAATTGGCGGAGGCGATAAAGATCGCCGTAACTCAATTGCGAACGCCATGAAGGAAATAGATTGCCTTGGAATGCGGTGCCCGCTGCCGATCATCGCTGTCGGTCGAGAAATCAAATCACTAGTTGGAGGCGAGACCATTCATCTTCTTGCCGATGACCCCGCCACCGAATTAGATCTACGGGCGTGGGCTCGCATGACTGGCAATCTTATGGAAGTACTTGGTCCGAACGAATTTTTAGTTACTAAATCCAAAGTGGACTAGGTGCTCACTGACATCATTCGCGGCCGCATCACCGAAGGCTTCTTTGAATCGCGCGAGGAACTCATCTCTGGTGAATCTGTACTCCTGCGTGCCTTTCGTCTCAATTACATAGGTGGCTAACATCGAACCGAGTTGTGCGCACCGTTCGTGATTTAGTCCCCATGCAAGACCAGCGATGAAACCGGCACGGAATGAGTCACCGACACCCGTGGGATCGACTTTGCCTTTCTCTTTGGCAATTCCAACCGTGATCGTAGGTTGACCTTTCTGTTCGACCTTCGCCCCGTTCGAACCCAGTGTCACGATTCTCACTTCAACTCGGTCGAGTATCTCAGCGTCGCTCCATCCAGTCTTCTGGCAGGCAAGAGCCAACTCATATTCGTTCATGAACAAATAAGCAGCGCCCTCAATCAGCAATTTGATCGCGGCGCCATCCATACGGGCCATCTGTTGCGAAGGATCGGCCGCATACGGAATACCTTGCTCGCGCGCTATCTCTGAGTGTCTGAGCATCGCCTCGGGATCATCTGGAGAGATAACGAGCAAATCCAATTTGCCGGTCTTGTCCATAATGGGCTGGAGCTCGATATTCCTAGCCTCGCTCATGGCGCCTGGAAAAAACGATGCGATCTGATTGAGCTCGGTATCGGTGGTAACCATGTACAGAGCAGTGTGCAAGGTTTCAGAGACCAGGACATGAGACGTATCCACGCCGTGGCGAGTAAGCCAGGCTTCGTAGTCTTCCCAATCCTTGCCGACCGCCGCTATCAGGATCGGGTTGAGGCCAAGTACGCCCATTCCGAAAGCAATGTTTGCCGCGCATCCTCCGCGACGAATATCTAAACCGTCAACCAGAAATGAAAGTGAGACTTTTTCGAGCGAGTCGGCTACTAGAGAATCCGTGAACTTGCCCGGAAAGGTCATCAAGTGATCTCGACCTACAGACCCAGCAACACCAATTCTCATTCGTGTTCGACAGTTCGCAAAAGTTCTAGAGAGCGCAAGTTAGTGGAATGAATCTCCACAGGCGCAAGAACCTCCGGCATTGGGATTGTCGATTGTGAAGCCTTGCTTCTCGATCGTGTCAACGAAGTCCACGGTCGCACCGGCAAGGTAAGGGTCGCTCATCTTGTCGACGACTACTTTTACCGAACCGAAAACGTGGGTGATGTCCCCGTCCATATTGCGGTCGTCAAAATAGAGTTGGTAGCGCAGACCCGAGCACCCTCCAGGCTGAACGGCCACACGCAGGGCCAGATCATCGCGACCTTCTTGAGCCAACAACGCTGCGACCTTGCCAGCGGCGGCATCTGTGAGAACGATCGTCTTGACCGAAGTAGTGGTATCTGTGCTCATGTAATCTCTCCTTTGTTGCTTGCAGGGCAAAGCCTACTCGCACGAAAGGCAAGAAGCGGACAGAATATGACCATGGCACTAACAGATCTCCTTCTCCTGGGGCACGAATCCGATCTTGAGAGCGAACGGGGAGTCTCCTGCACGGGTGAACTCCCAGCAGCCAGCGACCCATCTCTGGTCGAAAGAGCGCAGAAGGCGCGGGCCGCCCTCGGTGATCGTGCCCTCGTGCTGGGACATCACTATCAGCGTGACGAGGTCATCGCTTTTGCCGATATCACGGGAGATTCGTTCAAGTTGGCCCAGGCCGCGGCGGCCTCCCCAAGTGCTGAGTTCATCATCTTCTGCGGGGTCCATTTCATGGCAGAGAGTGCCGACATCCTGACCTCTCCAGCACAGCAGGTGATCCTTCCGGATCTGGCAGCGGGATGCTCGATGGCCGATATGGCTACCGCAAATCAGGTTGATGACTGTTGGCAAGTCCTGGAAAATCTTGGAATTGCAGACAAGACGATTCCCGTGACCTACATGAATTCATCGGCCGCAATCAAATCTTTTACCGGCAAAAAAGGCGGCACGGTATGCACGTCTTCCAATGCAAAGCGCGCGATGTCATGGGCTCTAGAACAGGGCGAGAAGATTCTCTTCCTTCCCGATCAGCACCTAGGTCGGAACACCGCGGTGCTTGGTCTCGGGCTCTCATTGGAGGATTGCGTCCTCTGGAACCCATGGAAACCAATGGGAGGCCTCACCGAAGCTGAGATCCGGAACGCGAAGATCATCCTTTGGCGAGGGCACTGCTCAGTGCACGGCCGATTCTCCCTCGATAGCGTCAACGAAGTGCGTTCACGGATTCCGGGAGTCAAAGTCTTGGTTCATCCGGAATGTCAACATGAAGTCGTCGCGGCGGCTGACGTCGTTGGATCAACGGAAATGATTATCAAGACTATTGAAGCCGCTCCCGCTGGCTCTGCATGGGCTATCGGAACAGAGTTGAACTTGGTAACGAGGTTGGCCAAGAAACATGCCGACAAGACGATTGTCTTTCTCGACAAGACAGTCTGTTATTGCTCCACCATGAATCGGATAGATCTCCCCCACCTTGTCTGGATCATGGAATCCCTCGTCGATGGCCATATTGCCAATCAGATTCAGGTTCATCCAGAGGTCGCGAAGTACTCCAAAATCGCCCTCGAGCGCATGCTCGCATTACCGTAATCTGGACCGTGGCTCTATAGTCGCCCACATGAGCGAATCAGCACCAGAGAACAAAGGCCGTCCGACGCCCAAGCGCAAGGACGCTGAGGCAAAACGTGTTGTCAATTCTTTAGCACCCGCAAAAAACAAAGCCGAGCGATCCCAGCAAAAGATTCAAGTGCGTGAGCAACGTGCTCAAGCACGCGCTGCTTATATGCGTGGAGAAGAAAGCGCACTCCCCGCCCGTGATCGTGGACCCGTTCGACGTTTTGTCCGCGACACGGTAGACGCGCGCCGATCAGTTGGTGAGTACTTCTTGCCAATGTTGTTTGTGGTTCTTGTCGTATCTCGTGCACCGAAATTGCAGGTCGTGGCAGTGCTCTTGATGTACTTCATCATGCTGAGCGCGATCGTGGATTGGTTCCTTCTCACCCGCCGCATCAAGCGCGAAGTTGCTGAACGTTTTCCGCAAGCACCGACAAAGGGCTTGGGAATGTATGCATGGACGCGTTCCACCCAACTCCGCCGCCTACGCGCTCCCAAGCCGCAGACGACTCCCGGAAAGAAGAAGGACTAAGGTCTGGGATTCGGGCTTTCGTTTAGCGAAGGATCTGTTTCAGGAAGCATTCCCAATACGCGGTCGATTGATTTCATGGTCTCAGGAGCGAGTTTCACTCCGGATGCCTTGACGTTCTCTTTAACCTGCGATGGCTTGGTCGCACCGATAATCGCAGAGGAAACGTTCTTATTCTGCAGCACCCAAGCAACCGCTAATTGAGCAAGGCTGAGGCCAGCCTCATCGGCAATTGGTTTCAAATCCGCCACGGCATCGAGAACATCATCTCGCAACCATCGCGAAATCATGTCTGCGCCGTTCTTCTTGTCGGTCGCCCGCGAACCGGCAGGTGGCTTCTTTCCTGCCTTGTACTTTCCTGTCAGCACTCCCTGCGCAATCGGCGACCAAACAATCTGGCCGATTCCCTCGCGTATTGATAACGGGATCACCTCTTGCTCAATTACACGCCACAGCATCGAATACTGCGGTTGGTTGGAGACGAATCTGTTGTATCCGTGTGAATCCTGAATCTTCAAGGCTGCTTCTATTTCACTGGCGCGCCACTCTGAGGTGCCGATGTAATGCACTTTGCCCTGTCGGATGAGATCGTCAAAGGCGCTCAATGTCTCTTCCAGCGGTGTCTCGTAGTCGAAGCGATGGGCCTGATAAAGATCAATGCGATCGGTGCCAAGACGTTTCAGCGATGCGTGGCAAGACTCCATGATGTGCTTGCGCGAAAGACCACGATCGTTCTTTCCCGGTCCGGTCGGCCAGTACACCTTCGTGAATAACTCGTACGATTCGCGGCGCACGCCTTTGAGGGCCTTGCCCAAAACGGTCTCCGCCTTTGTCTGCGCGTAAACATCTGCTGTGTCAAAGGTGGTTATTCCTTGGTCCAACGCCATCTTCACACAGGCGATCGCGCTGGCCTGCTCAACTTGCGAACCGTGGGTAATCCAGTTCCCGTAGGAAATTTCGGAAACGTACATGCCTGAACTACCCAGTCGGCGGTATTCCATGGAATCTCTCCTCAAAGCGTGCCGTGTTGCCAAAGTTATGGCACTTATGGTTTGGTGTCCCTACAACTTAATATGTTCTTGCGCCCAGGGGAAGTCCGGTGAAAGTCCGGCGCTGACCCGCAACCGTAAAGCAGTGAACTACTGCTAAGTCGGATTACCTGGCCAAGAGCTCGAAATCGACACCACCCGCCGAGGTTTGCGGGGCGATACGTCCAGACAGAAATGTTTGCTCCGATAGCCAAGTCGTTCGAGACATTATCGAACGGCTTTTTTTATTGCCAAACGTTTTTCGAGGTTCGCCCTGTGAGACTCCCTAAAGAGAGACTCATCAGTGAAAAATATCTACAAACGTTCCATTTTGGTCGTAGCTGTTGCTGCGATCTTCTCCTCAATGATTGCTCCTTCCGCGAATGCCGTAGAGAAGGGCTACCGATACTGGGGCTATTTCCAAGCGGGCCCAGGTGCCAAAGTTTGGACCATGGCAATGACCGGACCGACTGTTCCCATTGCTGACGGATCCGTCGAAGGATGGGCCTTCACATTTAGCAGCGACAGCATCCCTGACGCTGCCACCCCACGTATGGCTCCTAATTTCTCCCGAATCTGCGGACTTGTGAAAAACGTCCCGGCAGGCAAGAAGCGAATCGGTCTAGTTGTCGACTACGGAAGTGCATTCCTCCGTCCCAAAGGCGAATCCATGCCACGCAATTTCACGAAGTGCGTTGTCGTGGATAAAAACGCGGTGGGTGTCGATGTTCTGGCACAAGTTGTGAAAGTCCGCACGCAATCCTCTGGATTCATATGCGCCTTCAACAACTATCCGGCCAAGGAATGCGGCGCGGAAATTCCAACACCGACCGCACTAATTCCAAAGAAATAACTCAACCATGAATCGTGTTCTGCACCCACTTGGCTGGTGGACTTGGGCTGGCGTCTTGGCAATCGCAATTGCCAAGGCCAGCTCCGTTCCTCTTGCACTATGCACAGTGGGTGCAGCCGCGATCGTGGTCTGGCGCAAATCTGAAAATGCGCCATGGTCCAAAAGTTTCCGATGGTCGCTCAAACTCGGAGCGTGGATCATCGGAATTCGAACGCTCACTGGCATTCTCATTGGAGTACCCACCGCAGGCACGCGCCTTTTCGCCATTCCTCAAATCCCGCTTCCCTCGTGGATGCCTGGAATCAGAATCGGGGGCGTTGTTACTTCTGAGAGACTCATGGCAACCGCTCATGACGGAATCATCATCGCGGCGATCATCGCCCTGCTTGGGGCAGCCGCATCTCTTGCCAGCCCTCACCGACTTCTGAGATCTCTACCCGTCATGGTGTACGAATTCGGCGTCGCCGTCGTCATCGCAACATCAGTTCTTCCGCAACTCGTCGCTAGCTCTGTCCGAATCCGTGAGGCGCAGCGTTTGCGCGGCCAAGACGTACGCGGACTCCGTGGATGGAGGCGGTTAGCACTCCCCTTGCTCGAGGATGCATTGTCACGCTCGCTTGATCTTGCGGCAGCGATGGACTCACGCGGTTACGGTTTCAGCCGTAAGCGTTCCAAGTACCGGCCCAATTTGTGGCGTTTCTCCGAGTACTCGCTCTGCATTGCAGCGGCAACGACTCTTGTATTTCCCTTCCTCGCTCTACCCGCGGCCCTCATTGCTCTCGCCGTAGTGCCTTCTCAGAAAATTCCTTCGGCCGAAGTGTTGGTGCGAGCATGATCGTCTTCTCCGGTGTCTCATTGATATACCCGTCCTCGACCAAGACAATTTTGGAAGACCTCTCCTTTACTGTTTCCGAAGGTGAACTCGTCTTGGTAATGGGATCCACCGGTAGCGGAAAGTCCTCTCTACTCCGACTCATCAACGGATTGGTCCCCCATCACACCGGAGGAATACTTGCCGGCGACATCAGCATCAATGGAATCTCAACCCGTGAGGTGAAGCCAGGAGGCCTTGCCCATCTGGTTGGGATCGTGGGACAGAACCCGCTTAATGGATTTGTCACCGACATTGTCGAGGAAGAACTCGCCTTCGGCATGGAGACCCTCAATCTTGCTCCCGATGTAATGCGCAAACGCGTCGAGGAAGTACTCGATCTTCTTAGTTTGGCTCACCTGCGCAATCGCTCGATCGCGACCTTAAGCGGAGGCGAACAGCAGAGAGTCGCTATTGGAAGTGCGCTCGTCATGCATCCGAAGATTCTGGTACTAGATGAACCGACTAGCGCTCTTGATCCCATCGCCGCCGAGGAAGTTCTCTCAATAATTCAGCGCTTAGTACACGACCTTGGTCTCACCGTGATTATCTCCGAGCACAAACTCGAAAGAGTCATTCAATTTGCAGACCGAATCATCCACATAAAGGGCGAAGGACAGACAGTAATCGGCACACCGCAGGAAGTTTTGAAGGTCTCAGATATTGCTCCCCCAATCATCGAACTTGCGCGTGCATTGAACCTCGCCGATATCAGTCTGAGTGTCCGGGATATGCGACGTTCAACTGAACGCCTGCGCAAGGAACTTGAGGAGATCGTCGGTCCGGCATCAGAAGTATCGGCGCCATCATCCAAGGAAGTCGTAAGTGTTCGTAAGGTCTCCCTTTCATATGGAACATCACCAGCCCTCCGAGAAATATCAGTAGGAATTGGCGCGGGCGAGATCGTGGCAATCATGGGACGAAACGGGGCTGGTAAGAGTTCACTGCTCCGCGCAATTGCAGGCATTTTGAAAGTCAACAATGGCAACATTTCGGTTTGCAACGTCAACCCCCTTGATCTTCACGGCAGTGCGAGAACAAGGACAATCGGCTTCATCCCGCAGGAACCCAGCGATCTCCTATACGGACAAAGTGTCGCGGCGGAATGCAAGGCAGCCGATAAGGACAACAAGATCGCCGAAGGTGAAACATTTGCTCTTCTGCAAAGACTTGTACCCGGCATTTCAGGAACTACCCATCCCAGAGATCTTTCGGAAGGCCAACGTCTGGGGCTCGCGCTTAGTGTAGTGCTTTCCGCAAAACCGAAGGTTCTCATTCTCGATGAGCCCACTCGAGGTCTCGACTATGCCGCAAAGAATTCGCTCGGCTCCACCCTTCGCGAATATGCGGGCAACGGTTGCACGATCTTGATCGCAACTCACGATGTCGAACTAGTTGCCGACCTTGCCACTCGCACAATATTCATAGCCGATGGCGATGTAGTCGCGGACGGACCGACGGTAGATGTTCTCCTTTCATCACCTGCCTTTGCGCCGCAAGTCGCCAAGATAATGGCACCGGCTCCTTGGTTGACAGTCAAGGATGTTGTCGAAGCGATTTTCACCACCAAATGAATACAACAGCCGGCATCTATTCGTTTCGGGCCCGATCCGTCGTCGTTCTATCTATCGCCTCGATTATCAGCGCTTACTGTTTCCTCTGGCCCTTCTTCCTCAACGCGCATTCAACGGCGCACCATCTCAACAATCAGATATTTTCTATCGTGGGAGTTCCTGTCGCACTAGCCGTTCTTATTGTCGACATCAGCAACGACCGCCTTGACGCCAAGTCCGTAGCTCTCTTGGGAGTACTCGCCGCAATGACGGCGGCATTACGGCCAATGGGGGCCGGAGCGGTTGGAATAGAGCCGATGTGGTTCATCCTAATTCTCAGTGCGAGGGTCTTCGGGCCTGCCTTTGGTTTCATACTTGGTGTACTTGCCATGTTTGTGTCGGCATTCATCACCGGAGGCTTCGGGCCTTGGCTTGCCTACCAGATGTTTGCGGCAGGGTGGGTTGGACTTGGTGCCGGACTTCTCCCTCAACGTATCGGGAAAAAGGAAATCAGAGGACGAACTGAGATTGCAGTTTTAGCTGTTTACGGAATATTCGCTGCGCTGTTATTTGGACTTTTGATGGATCTGCAATTCTGGCCATGGGGTCTGGGCTCGCAGACTCAACTCTCTTATGTCCCTGGGGCGAGCATCGCGACAAACGCTCATAGGTTCATCATTTATCACTTTGCCTCATCGATGGCATGGGATGTGCCACGGGCATTCGTGACATCGGTCTTGACGATCATCACCGCGCCAGCCGTGCTCTTTGCGATGCGTCGAACCAAACGTCGGGCGTCATTTCAGACTCCGATTGAATTCAAAGCGAGCCAAAGCGCCTTATCGAACGTGTGAGGGAACAAAGGGAAGTTTGACTACCTCAACTTCGCAGTCTTTGCCTCGCACATCAATTACGAGACGATCGCCCACAACGAAGTTCGGCGTGATCAACGCTAAAGCAATTCCCTCTTTCAGCGTCGGAGAGAAGGTGCCACTGGTAACTTCGCCGACGTTAACACCGTCTTTAGTTTTGACGATCATGTGCGCTCGAGGGATTCCACGGCCAACGCAACGCAGACCTTGAAGTTTGCGGGGTGCACCTTCACTTCTCTGGAGTCGCAATACATCTGATCCAGTGAAGTGCTCTTTATTCCAACCGACCGCCCAATTCGCACTGGCCTCCACTGGCGTGATGTCCAGCGAAAGCTCGTGACCGTGCAGTGGATAGCCCATCTCAGTCCTCAACGTGTCGCGCGCACCAAGGCCGCATACAACGCCGTTAAAAGGTTTCATAGCTTCGACGATCGCATTCCAGACCGGTAGAGCGCCTCTCCACGAGGGCAGAATTTCAAAACCCATCTCCCCGGTATAGCCGGTGCGGCAGAGTATTACGGAGACATCGGCAATGGTGACATGCGAAAAGCTCATGTAGTCCAGATTTGTGTCGACTCCAAGTGAACGAAGTACTTCACCCGAATTTGGGCCCTGCACGGCTATGACGCCAAAATCTTCATGCAAATTCACGATCTCAATGGTCGGATCTGCCAGGGACCGCAGAGCCGCGACGACGTCAGTGGTATTGGCCGCATTGGGCACCAAGAAGAAATCCTCAGGACTGTTCCGATACACGATGAGGTCGTCGATGACTCCCCCTTGCGAGTTGCAGATCATGGTGTACTGCGCCTGCCCGTCGGTTATTCGGTTCAAATCGTTGGTGAGCGCGCTATTGAGAAACTCCAATGCGCCCGGACCTTTGACCGATGCCTTGCCAAGATGAGAAACGTCGAAAATGCCGACACGCTCACGGACCGCCGTGTGTTCGACGATTGTTCCGGTATCGGGGTAATCGATGGGCATCAGCCATCCTCCGAAGTCAGCCATCTTGGCCGAGCGATCGACATGTTGTTGATGTAGAGGTGAATGTTTCATGTCGCCAACCTATCGCCTAGGCTGTCGTTTTGAAATGAAGAAAGAACCAAAGGAGTCGTGGTGAAGGTAACTCTCGCAGATGGCATCGCAAGCAAAGGTATTCTGGTAATTGGTCTGGCGTTTGACGATGGGAAAAAGCCATCACTGGTTATCGAATCCGGTGACCTAGTGCTCGATGCCAAGCCACTGTTGGAGGCACTCAAGACTATGGGTGCTACCGGCAAAGCTGATGAAGTCATCAAACTGCCTGCGGCAGGCTTTCAACTCCTTGTCTTTGCGGGACTGGGCAAGGTCGCGCGCAAATATGCGCACGAGACACTGCGGCGCGCAGCTGGCTCGGCTACTCGATCTCTGGCTGGAAACGACGCCGTTGCATATTCACTTCCTGCTCCCGACCTGCAATCGCTCAGCGCAATCGCCGAAGGCGCCGTTCTGGGTTCCTACCTGTTCGATGAATTCAAGAGCAAGCCGCGCAGTGAAGCAAAGAATCCTGTTACTTCGATCACAATCAACACCTCATTTGCAAAATCCCCCGATGCAAAATCAATTGCACAACGCGCCGTCATTATCGGCGAGTACACAACTTTGGTTCGCGATCTCGTCAACACTCCACCGAGCCATCTTCACCCAGTCTCCTTTGTCGAGACTTTCAAGAAAGCCTTAGCGAGCGCTGGTGGCGACAAGTCCAATCTCAAGTTTTCGGTCCTCAACGAGAAGCAATTGAAGGCACAAGGGTTCGGCGGAATCATCGGCGTCGGTCAAGGTTCGGCCAATCCGCCACGTCTGCTCCACATTTCCTACACCCCGAAGAAGGCGAAGAAGAAATATGCCTTGGTAGGTAAAGGCATCACCTTTGATACGGGAGGTCTCAATCTCAAGCCTGGACTAGGTATGGAAGCCATGAAATCGGATATGGCAGGTGCCGCTGCCGTATGTGCGGCGACCTTGGCAATCGCGGCGTTGAAATTACCCGTCACTATCCACGCATGGGCGCCTTTGGCTGAGAACATGGTTAGCGACTCGGCTACCCGTCCCGGCGACATCCTGACCACCTATGGCGGCAAGACGGTCGAGGTGCTCAACCCCGATGCGGAAGGCCGTCTCATCCTGGCCGATGCCCTCGTGAAGGCCGCCGAGGAGAAGGGCCTGGATGGACTCATCGACGTAGCCACGCTGACCGGAGCTCAGACCATTGCCCTTGGAACGCGCACCAGTGCCGTCATGACCAATAACGAGGAGATATCGCAGGAGTTCCTCCTCGCCGCCCAAGAAAGCGGCGAATCCTTCTGGCCTATGCCGTTGCCTGAGGAGATGAGACCCTCCCTCGAATCCCCCGTAGCTGACCTGGCCAATATGGGAGAGAAGATGGGAAAGATGCTGGTGGCAGGGCTCTTCCTCAAGGAATTCGTTCCCAGCGATCTCCCATGGGTTCACTTGGATATTGCCTCTCCCGCTTATAACGAGACCGGGGCATTTGGTTACACGCCTACAGGCGGAACCGGGGTATCCATGCGAAGCCTCGTTCGATTTATCGAGAACGCCTCGGCTTAATAAGGTCGACTCTCGAGGTTATTGCAGTTCCAAAACGCTGGCAGAATAAGGGTCTCAATCTGGAGAGGTGAATAGTGGCTGAATTCGATCTCGTCGTTCTTGGTGGCGGCAGTGGCGGTTATGCGTGCGCATTACGAAGCGCGCAGTTGGGAAAGTCAGTAGTTCTAATCGAGGCAGACAAACTTGGGGGCACCTGTCTCCATCGCGGCTGCATCCCGACCAAAGCACTCTTGCATGCTGGGGAGATCGCCGACAATTCGCGAGAGGCGAGCCATTTCGGCGTCAACGCCCAGTTTCTCTCCATGGACATGCCTGCAGTCAACGCATACAAGGATGGCGTCGTAAGCCGCCTACACAAAGGTTTGCAGGGCTTGGTTAAGTCGCGAAACATCACTTTCGTGCAAGGACATGGTCGTTTGGTTTCCAAGAACACTGTCGAAGTAAACGGCGAAAAGTACACGGGCAAGAACGTGCTGCTCGCAACCGGTTCTTACGCGCGCTCCCTTCCCGGCTTGGAGATTGACGGCAACCGCGTCATCACCAGCGACCACGCTCTCACATTGGACTACGTACCGGCTTCGGTCATCGTTCTGGGCGGCGGCGTAATCGGATGCGAATTCGCCTCCGTCTGGAAGTCGTTCGGCGCCGACGTGCGAATTATTGAGGCCCTCCCGCATCTGGTAGCCCTTGAGGATGAGAGTTCCAGCAAGCAACTAGAGCGAGCCTTCCGCAAGCGCGGCATCAACTTCGAGCTCGGCACCAAGTTCGCGTCTGCGAAGGTCTCCGCTGACAATGTAAGCGTGACATTGGAGAACGGCAAGGAATTCACCGCCGATCTATTGCTTGTTGCAGTCGGCCGCGGTCCCGTCTCTGCCAACCTGGGCTATGAAGAGCAGGGCATCACCATGGAGCGCGGCTACGTCATCGTTGATGACAAGTGCCGCACAAATGTTCCGGGCATCTGGGCCGTTGGAGATCTCATTCCTACTCTGCAATTGGCACACGTTGGTTTTGCAGAGGGAATTCTCGTCGCGGAGGAGATTGCCGGCCTAAACCCACGGCCTATCAACTACGCAGGCGTCCCCCGCGTTACGTACTCCGATCCAGAGGTCGCTTCCGTTGGTTTGACGACAGCGCAAGCCAAGGAAAAGGGTTACGACGTCGTTGAATTGAGTTATGACCTCGCCGGAAACGGCAAGGCGCAGATCCTCGGCACCGCCGGCTCGGTCAAACTTGTTTCCGAAAAAGACGGCCAGATCCTCGGGGTTCATATGGTCGGCGCTCGCGTAGGCGAATTGCTGGCCGAGGCACAATTGATCTTCAACTGGGAAGCGAACGCCAACGATGTCGCATCGCTCATCCATGCACACCCAACGCTGTCAGAGGCAATGGGCGAGGCACACATGGCACTTGCCGGAAAGCCACTTCACGCGCACGGTTAATAGATCGCAAGCGAAGTTACTTAAAGAGGAGAAGCGTCAATGACATTTTCAGTAACAATGCCAGCTCTCGGTGAGAGCGTCAGCGAAGGAACGGTAACTCGCTGGCTGAAGGCAGAGGGAGATCATGTCGCTGTCGACGAACCGCTCCTGGAAGTATCAACCGACAAGGTCGATACAGAAATTCCTTCACCTGTAGCGGGAATCGTTCAGAAGATCGTTGTAGGCATTGATGAGACAGTGGCAGTCGGAGCAGAACTTGCGGTCATCGCAACGGAAGCCTCCGAAACTCCGGCACCTGCACAACCGTCCGCTCCGGTCACGCCGGCAGAACCCGTTACCCCTGCCGCACCGGTTGAGCCGCCAACTCCGATTGTCCCCGCTGCACCTGCAGTAACTCCCGCCGCACCAACCGCGCCGACACAAGCGGCCTCTGGCACGGTAATTTCCATGCCAGCCCTAGGCGAGTCAGTCTCCGAAGGCACGGTTACGCGTTGGCTGAAAAATGTGGGCGATTCGGTCGCAATTGATGAACCATTGCTGGAAGTTTCAACCGACAAGGTTGATACAGAAATCCCGTCACCAGTTGCCGGAACCCTTCTTTCCATTGACGTTCCCGTCGATACCACTGTGCCAGTTGGCGCCCGCCTTGCTCTGATCGGCAGTGCAGATGCTCAGCCCGTTGCACCAGCTCCTGTATTCGCAGCACCTGTTGTAGCCGCACCCGTTGCCGCGGCACCTGTCCCACCTGCACCTGTATTTGCTGCGCCAGTTGCGACAACTCCCGTTGCGCAAGCACCCGTCGCACCCGCGCCGGTTGTCACAGCGCCCGTTGTTTCACAACCAGATGCTTACGTAACTCCCCTAGTTCGAAAACTTGCTGCCGAACTCGGAGTAGATCTTGCCAAGGTCACGGGCACTGGCATCGGCGGGCGAATCCGCAAGGAAGACGTGCAAGCCGCTGCTGTCCCAGTTGCTCCGGTTGTCGCTGCTCCAGTTGCAAGCCCTGCACCGAGTGCATCTAGTGCACCAAAGCCCGCCGCGATCGCAGGGTCTTCTCTGCGCGGACAGACAGTGACCATGTCACGACTTCGCAAAGTTATCGCTTCGCGCATGGTGGAGTCTCTTCACGTCAGCGCACAATTGACTACTGTCATTGAAGTTGATGTCACAAAGATTGCACGGTTGCGCGATCGCGCGAAGGCCAAATTCGAAGAGCGCGAAGGAGTGAAACTCACCTTCCTTCCATTCTTCGCCGTTGCGGTATGTGAGGCATTGAAACAGCATCCTGTCGTCAATTCCTCTGTCGAAGGCGATCAGATCACCTACCACTCAGCCGAACACCTTGGCATCGCCGTTGACACCGAGCGCGGTCTCCTTGTTCCAGTTCTTCATGACGCGGGCAATCTCAATATGGGTGGAGTTGCGCGCAAGATCGCCGACCTCGCCGCGCGTACCCGCGACAACAAGATCACCCCAGACGAATTAGGCGGCGGAACCTTCACAATCACCAATACCGGCAGTCGCGGTGCGCTCTTTGACACCCCGATTATCAATCAGCCGCAAGTTGGAATTCTTGGACTCGGCGCAATTGTTAAGCGACCGATGGTCGTGCGCGGTGAAGACGGCGGCGAGACCATCGCAATCCGTTCCATGGTTTATTTGGCTCTTTCCTACGATCACCGAGTCGTCGATGGCGCAGACGCGGCACGCTTCTTGGTGACGTTGAAGGAACGCCTCGAGGGTGGCGCTTTCGAAGCCGACCTCGGCCTCTGATGCTCAGCATCCAACGTATTGCAGTAACCGGTTCCTCCGGTCTTATCGGCACAACGCTGGTTGGTCATCTCAAATCTGAAGGCTACACAGTGCAAAGACTGGTTCGACGCGCTGCGCACTCCCCTGACGAAATAAGTTGGGATCCCAAGAACGGCACCGTCGACCTCGAAGCCCTTGCCGGTGTCGATGCGGTTATTCACCTTGCAGGTGCCGGCGTTGGCGATAAGCGATGGACCAAGAAATACAAGAGCGAGATTCTTAATTCGCGTCTGCTCGGGACAACCGCCATTGCAAATGCTGTCGCCCACGTAAAGCCAAAAGTTTTTATTTCGGCTAGCGCGATGGGTTGGTATGGAGAAACCGGCAATCGCGCCGTCACCGAGAAAGATCGCGCTGGAGATGACTTCCTTGCCGCGGTCTGCCATGAGTGGGAAAACGCCGCTGATCTTGCTGGAAATGTGCGGACCGTCAAATTGCGCATGGGCTTGATTCTTGACCCCACCGGCGGGGCGCTGGGAAAGATGCTGCCGCCATTTCGATTCGGCTTTGGTGGACGACTTGGATCGGGCAAGCAATGGTGGTCGTGGATCACCCTCCACGATGTCATTCGTGCGATCCTCTTTGCCCTCGAAAATCCTATTTCGGGGCCGATCAATCTCACCGCACCTAATCCTGTTACGAATCAGGAATTCACCTCTGCCCTAGCGCGTGCGCTTCATCGCCCTGCCGTATTCCCGGTTCCATCCCTTGCTTTGAAACTTGCCTTCGGTGGTTTCTCTAGCGAGATGCTGGGTTCGAAGAAAGTCATCCCGGAAGTTCTGACCGAGGCGGGTTTCACCTTCGATTATCCGCACATCGGTGCCGCACTCGCCGCACTCGTTGAGGAGATCTAGCGAACCGAACTGGCACGTGCCTCGTCGATGATGGAGGCAACTGCCAATGCATCATCCGTGCTAACAGGCCACGGGTTCTTGCCTTCTAGTGCACCTTTCACCAATTCGTAGAATTGCGCGTAATTTCCGTTTTCGCTCTCCACTTCGACGACGTCTTCGCCGCGATGAAGCACCGCCTTCGATTTTGTCGGCACATTCCAATGACCTCCTACGGGGAAATTACCCGAGCGAAGCAGGGCCTCTTGAGGATCCAACTCGTTGATGATCAATGTGCCCCTGGTGCCGTTGACCCGAAGTCGCGGTCCCGGTGCTCCAATAATCGCGCTTGCGGATAAGTATGAATCGACACCAGATGCGTGGTTGAGCACTAGCAATACATCATCATCGGCACCGCCCCGGATGGTTTTGACAGAGGCGTATCCGAGTTCGGCAGAACCAAATAAATCTAGAACCGTGGAGATCAAATGGGATTGGAGATCGAGCAGCAATCCGCCGCCTTCATCGGGGGAATATTTCTCTCGCCAGGTTGCAGTGGCAAGGGAAGGTCGGAACCTTTCAAAACGCGAATCCACCCTGAACACATCGCCCAGCAAACCTTCGCGCATGACTTTCTTAACGGTCAGCGAGTCGCTGTCCCATCGCCTATTGAAGAAGACGGTAATGGGGACTCCCAGTGCCTCCGAAGTCCTCACCATCATCTCGGTCTGAGCAAAGGTGAGCCCCATAGGTTTATCCACGACGACAGGAACTCCTGCCTTCAAGCCGGCTAATGCCTGTTCGAGGTGAACAATCGTCGCCGAAGCGACTACCAAGAGATCAAGGCGCAAATCGAGCAGCTCGTCGATCGTCGATGCGATCGATGCCTTTGGAAAGTCTTCTCGCGCCTGGCGAGCTCTCTCGACGTTTGTCGTAAGAACGCCAACCAGGTCGAACCCGCTGCCTCTCAACAGCGGCGCATGAAAATGACGTCCTGCCAGACCGTATCCAGCGATGCCCACACGCAACGACGGAGTCATTACTTACTCTGAAGTTTGGAAGGCCACCAGATCTTGCCGCCGATATCTCGCACCAATGATGGAACGAGAATCGAACGGACGACGATCGTATCGAGGAGCACTCCAAAGCCAACTGCGAATGCCAACTCCGCAAGGAAGGTGAGAGGGAGAATTCCAAGGATGGCAAATGTCGAAGCCAGAACAACACCGGCAGAAGTGATGACGCCTCCGGTGACAGTAAGACCCTTGATCACACCTTCGCGAGTTCCGAGTTTGCCGCTTTCTTCTCGCACACGTGTCATGAGGAAGATGTTGTAGTCAATTCCTAACGCCACCAAGAAGACGAATGCGAACAACGGGAATGAAGTGTCTGCTCCCACGAAATGGAAGATGTTGTGGAAGACGAGCTGACAGACTCCCAATGTTGCAGCGTAGGAGAGCACCACCGTTGCGAGAAGTAATCCCGCTGCCGCCAGACTTCGAAGCAACAGACTCAAGATGATTCCGATCAAGATCAAGACGACCGGAATAATTAACCGATTGTCGTGACGAGATGCTTGATCGACGTCGTAGGAAACGGCGCTACTTCCGCCTACGAGAATCGTCGAGTCGATTGCGTGAACCGCTTTCCTAATAACCGGCACCAATTCGCGTGCGCCCACCGAATCAGGTGACATAGACAGAGTCGCGTTGAGCACTACGAGCCCATCGACCACCTTCATTGAGGGGCCCCCACTAGTGGTGGCTCCTGGGTCGTTGTACGGAACAACACCGCTAATCCCCTTGATGCGAAGAAGGGCAGCCGTTACTTCTTTGGCTTGTGCAACCTTGACGATGACTTCTGTCGGTTGTCCCTCTCCACCAGGGAAATGCTTCAGAAGCAGTTCTTGTCCAACGACAGATTCCGGCCGGGTAGTGAATGATTCGGAAGTCGAGAGGCCATTTGCCTGCAACGTCGTGGCAAAACCTGCCAAAATAATGAGGCCCACCGCTGTGGTAATCCAAAGCCGGCGCGGACGTTTTGCGACTTGCTTGCCGACTTTTGACCAGAGTCCCATCAAGTTGGCATCTACATCATCAAAACGCGGAATTCTGGGCCAGAAGATCCAACGGCCGAACACAACCAACAACGCTGGCAACAGAGTCAGAATTGTCAGCATCGCGGATGCAATTCCGATCGCACCGATAGGACCAAGTCCCCTGTTGCTCGATAGATCACTGAGCAGAAGAACCATCAAACTAATTGCCACAGTTGAACCCGACGCCAAGATCGGCTCGAAGATGCCCTTGTATGCCGCGCGCATTGAATCGAATCTAGACTCATGATGATGAAGTTCTTCGCGATATCGCGCAATTAATAAGAGCGCGTAGTCCGTCGCGGCGCCCAGCACCAAGATTGTGAGAATTCCTTGCGATTGCCCATTCAGCGTGACGATGTTGTGTTTAGCAAGTAGATAGATGACACCGCCAGCAGTTGAGAGAGCAAACATCGCAGAGAGCAGGGGAAGAATCCACAGCACGGGTGAGCGGTAGACGAAAATGAGAATGAACGAAACCACAGCCAACGTCGAGAAGAGCAACGTTGAATCGATTCCGCCGAAGGCGCCGAAAAGATCACTGAGCAGGGCGCCGATTCCAGTGACGTGACTGACGAAGCCGTTCGTCTCCGCCCAAGCATTCATGTCGGTGCGGATCGTTTTGATTATCGATGTCAGAACCGGCTTACCATTTGGCAGCAACGCCCCGGCCACCTTGGATGAAATCGGAATGTCGAGAAGAATCGCTTTGCCATCCTGCGAGGGAAAAGCCAGCAGCGGAGTGTTGGGAGCGAGATAACGCGAAATCGGAATTCCGGTATCGAGAGTTCCCTTGTACTTGTTCAAATAGTCGATGTGCCGTGCCGGCAGTGTCTGCAAGTGGGCATTGATCAGCGCCAACTTGGCAGGATCGACACTTCCCTCGAGAAGGACCAGCGTCGGCAGTTTCATGTTGTCGCCTTGGGTGAATTTGGCCACGATCCCGGAGGCTTTGGTGGACTCCGCCTTACTCGGCAGGAACGCGGAGTTGTCATTGGTCTGGACCGATGTCAGCTTGCCGAACAGCGGTCCTAGGACACCGCTGGCCCCAAACCAGAGAAATATGACCACCAGGGCGGTCCAGAATGGGCGACGGAAGCCTTTGGCGGATTTTTGCGGGGTTTGCGTTGGTGAGGTATGGGACACGATCTCCTGCGCCTTCCTTAGAGTATTCCGAGGCAATTCGCCGTCCACCGATGGCCGAGGCGATAAGAATGCCAGCCTACCTTTAGGCTATACGGGTGCCAGTAGCCCACGCAGACTCCCCCATTGCCTTCGCTCGTAGCGGAATCATCGACTACGAGAAAGCTTGGCAAATTCAGCGAACCGTTCATGCAGAAGTTGCCGAGGGTTTACGCCCCAATACCTTGATGCTGCTAGAGCATCCGCCCGTCTTCACCGCAGGTCGTCGCACCCTTGATTCGGAACGGCCCAACGACGGAACTCCAGTCATTGACGTCGACCGGGGCGGCAAGATCACCTGGCACGGTCCGGGACAGATCGTGGGATACCCCATTGTTCGTTTGGCAAACCGCTTGGACGTAGTGGGGTTCGTGCGCGAGATCGAGACCGCACTCATCGCCGTCTGCGCTGAGTTCGGCATCGACGCCGAACGCTATTGCGAGCGATCCGGAGTCTGGCTCCGCGATGAGAAAGGTGACCGCAAGGTTGCCGCTATCGGAATTCGTTATGCCAAGGGCGTCACCATGCATGGCTTCGCCCTCAACGTGAATCCGGATCTTTCCTGGTTCGACCGCATCGTTCCGTGCGGCTTGCCCGATGCCACCGCGACATCCATGAGTGTGGAACTCGGACGAAATATCACCGTCGAAGAGGTAGTCCCCGTGGTAGAACGCCACATCTATGAAGCACTAGCGAGGGTAAGCGCATGACACTTGCACCTGAAGGCCGGAAGTTACTTCGTATTGAAGCGCGCAATGCAGAGACTCCCATCGAACGCAAGCCCGAATGGATCAAGACCCGCGCCAACATGGGACCGGAGTACACGCGACTGCGTTCGTTGGTGAAGAGCGAAGGCCTGCACACAGTTTGCCAAGAGGCAGCATGCCCCAACATCTTTGAATGCTGGGAAGACCGCGAAGCAACTTTCCTCATCGGAGGCGAGCAGTGCACGCGTCGTTGCGATTTCTGCAACATCGACACCGGCAAGCCTGGACCACTTGATCGCGACGAACCACGCCGCGTTGCCGAATCGGTCAAGGCAATGGATCTGGCATACGCAACGATCACTGGCGTTACTCGCGATGACTTGGAAGACGAAGGCGCATGGCTTTACGCCGAGACAATTCGCCAAGTGCATGAGGTCAATCCCAATACGGGTGTTGAGATGTTGGCACCCGATTTCAGCGGGCATAAGCATCTGCTGACACAAGTTTTCGAAACACGTCCAGAGGTGTTCGCGCACAACGTCGAGACAGTCCCCCGCATCTTCAAGCGAGTTCGGCCCGCCTTCACATACGAGAAATCTTTGAGTGTTATCACCATGGCTCGGGAGTTCGGACTTATTACCAAGTCGAACTTGATCTTGGGACTGGGAGAAACTCCCGAGGAAGTTAGCCAGGCGTTGCGCGATCTACATGACGCGGGCTGCGACCTCATCACGATCACTCAGTACTTGCGACCGACCAACAAGCACCACCCGGTCGAGCGTTGGGTAAAGCCGGAGGAATTCGTCAATTTCGCGGATGAAGCAAAGTCGATCGGATTCCTTGGTGTCATGAGCGGACCGCTTGTACGATCTAGTTATCGAGCAGGCCGCTTGTACAAGCAGGCCATGGAGGCACGAGTAACGAATGGCTGAACTGGTCTATCCACCCGTCATCGGATTCGCCAAACTCTTTTGGCGCTATCTCGGGTTGAAGTTGACGGTGACAGGTCAGGAGAACATTCCTAAAGAAGGTGGCGCAATTATCGCCATCAACCATGTTGGCTATTTGGATTTCGCACTCGCAGGCACCGCACTTCTTTCTTCCAAACGATATGTGCGATTCATGGCGAAGAAAGAAATCTTCGACAACAAAATCGCCGGGCCACTGATGCGCGGCATGCACCACATCAGCGTTGATCGAAGCGCCGGTTCCTCCTCATTCGTGGCCGCCATGCGAGCGCTGCGATCGGGAGAATTCATTGGGATATTTCCCGAGGGCACAATCTCAACGAGCTTTGAAATTAAAGAAATCAAATCCGGTGCAGTAAGACTTGCAATGGGCGCAGGCGTTCCGATCATTCCTGTGATCGTCTGGGGTAGTCAGCGGATCTGGACCAAGGGC
>DASXUM010000047.1:0-7305 GCA_036504835.1 Candidatus Nanopelagicaceae bacterium | reverse complement strand
CCAAACTCCACCCCAACACAGTGCACGGCTGAGTGGGTCTTTGACATCGCCGAGATGCTGCTTGAGGGTGTTGATGGAATTGTCGTCGAAACGAATCTTTCCGTATGACAAGTCTTGATCGTTGAGTAGGACCAAGTCGGCTACCTTTTCACCCTGCAATTCGGGGATGGTTGTAGATGCTCCGGAGAGTTCGAAGACAACGCTCTTTCGACGGATGAGTGAGCCCTCGATCAAGTCGTACAGGCCAACTGCCATGCGGTGAGGGCGAAGTTCTTTGGAACCAACTGGCATCGTCGGTGCTTCCTGCATTACCTGCACCGTTGTGTAGATGCCGTTTTCGACGACAAGATTGGGACGAAGGGTATTTACGCCCGCGGTCTGCAGCCATGTTGCGACCCACGGCTTCAAGTCGCGTCCACTTGCCGCTTCGAGTTCTACGAGAAGATCATTAAGAGTCGTATTTCCCCATGCATGCTTGGCGAAGTACTTGCGGAGCCCTTGCATGAATTGATCTTTGCCAACATGGGCAACCAACTGTTGCAGGACTGAGGCTCCCTTTGCATATGCGATTCCGTCAAAGTTTGTACGTACCGCCTCCATGTCCTCCATCGATACAACGATGGGGTGAGTGGAGGAGAGTTGATCTTGACGGTAAGCCCAGTCTTTGCGCTGTGAATTGAAGACAGTCCATGAGTTGGTGAATTCTGTTGCAAGCGCGAGTGTGTAGTACGAAGCCCACTCGGCAAAAGACTCGTTGAGCCAGAGATCTTCCCACCACGTCATCGTGACAAGGTCGCCAAACCACATGTGCGCCATCTCGTGAAGGATGACGTTGGCCCGCCAGTTGTAGGACTCCTCTGCAACCTTGCTGCGGAACACGAAATAGTCTTCCGCGAAAGTCACGCAGCCGGCGTTTTCCATTGCACCCGCATTGAATTCGGCAACGGCAAGTTGGTCGTATTTGTCGAAGGGATAGGCAAGACCGAATTCCTTCTCATAGAAGGCGAATCCTTGCTTTGTGAGTTTGAAGAGTTCCTCTGAATCCATGTGCGGGGCAAGTGACTTACGGCAATAAAGCCCGAGGGGGATTTCCTTTTCTCCGACATATACGTCTTCAACTTTTGCGTATGGCCCCGCGACGATCGCGGTGAGGTAAGTGGAGATGACAGGGGTGGGCTTGAAAGTCCAGCGCTTTGTCGTCGCGCTTGCCTCGGTGATCGAGGTTGGCGCGTTGTTCGAAATTACTTCCCAATGAGAGGGCACGAGTGCGGTTAGGGCGAATGTCGCTTTGAGGTCGGGCTGGTCGAAGCAAGGGAAGGTGCGGCGCGCGTCGGCGGTTTCGTGCTGGGTGTATAGATAGACCTCATCGTCGGCAGGATCGACGAAGCGGTGAAGACCTTCGCCTGACTTTGAATAGATGCCTTCGATAACAAGGATGAGTTCGTTGGTCGCGGCGATGGCCGGCAGGAAGACGCTCTCGCCATC
This sequence comes from Candidatus Nanopelagicaceae bacterium, assembly GCA_036504835.1. Taxonomy (GTDB): domain Bacteria; phylum Actinomycetota; class Actinomycetes; order Nanopelagicales; family Nanopelagicaceae; genus QYPT01. The sequence goes on along the minus strand of DASXUM010000047.1, from coordinate 5,820 downwards.
AAAGTTGGAGGTGTCTACGGGTGCCCCGTTGAGGGTTGCCGAGATGACAGATTTTCCGACGGCGTCGATGAACGTAGAGGCACCGGGTTTCAAACCCGTGAATTTGATTTTCGTGGTCGAGACGAAGGTCTCGGTCCCCGAAGTCAGATCCAGATCGACGTCGTAGCTCTCAACCTTGATGAGCCCTGCGCGTTCTTTTGCCTCTGCGTGTGTGAGATTTACTCCTGGCACTGTCGTCTCCTTTGACGTTTTTTCCGCGATTCTTCCTGAGGTATCCAATCATGAAAGGCTAGGGGCGTGGACACTCCGACGATCAAGAGTTTCAAATTGCGCGGGACTCGTATCACCGCTGCCCAGGAGGCGGCTCGTACCCGCCTCTGGGAGACCTACGGCATCGATGTGAGTCCAAGGTCACTTGATTTCTCCTCCCTATTTCCCCACGCCAACCAAGTTGTGGTCGAGATCGGATTTGGGATGGGGGAGGCAACTGTCGAGATCGCCAAGAGGTTCCCGGAGACTGGCTTCCTCGCCATTGATGTCCATCAACCCGGGATCGGCAAACTCTTGGCGGCGATAGAAGAACACGGAATAACCAATATCCGAGTTATGGATGAAGACGCACATATCGTTCTGCAGAACATGGTTGCCGACTTCTCCCTCGACGGCGTGCATCTCTTCTTTCCCGACCCTTGGCCCAAAACTCGGCATCACAAAAGGCGGATAGTCAACGAGAAGTTCATCGAGTTGATTGCATTGAAATTAAAAAAGGGCGGAAGCATCCACATGGCAACGGACTGGGCGCCGTATGCATCGTGGATGAAGGAGCGCTTCGATCATTCTCCATTGTTCGCGGGAGGAATCGTCGCCCGACCGGACTGGCGGCCGCTAACTCGTTTCGAGGGGCAGGGGATACGTAAGGACCATCCGGTCACGGACTTGATCTATACGAAGATCTAGACGAGTCCTTCGTTTTCGAAATCTGCAATGAGTCCGATACGTCGCATGTGGCGCTCGTCGTAGCTGAACGGGGTTGCGATAAATGTGTCGATCAGTTCCTTGCAAACATCAGGGGAGTGCATCCGGCCCCCGATTGAAATGACATTGGCATTGTTATGTTCTCTCGCAAGTTTCGCGATTTCGACGCTCCATACCAAGGCCGCGCGAATTCCACGCACTTTGTTGGCTGCCATCTGCTCTCCGTTGCCCGATCCACCAAGCACGATGCCCAGGGACTCGGGATCTGCGGCAACCGCCTGTGCTGCGGGGATGCAGAAGACCGGGTAATCATCTAGCGCGTCGTATTCATATGGTCCGTGGTCTGTGACCTCGTGCCCCTGTGATGTCAGGTGGTTGATCAAGATCGCTTTGAGTTCCAGTCCAGCATGGTCACTACCGATGTGAATGCGCATGCGCGAAGTCTCTCATGAAGTTTGTCGGGCACAACAAAAGCCCGCCACTTCCTAGTAGTGACGGGCTCTTGCTGAGTCGTGTTAGGTATTAGCCCTGCGTGTTTGGGCTAACGGGTGCGTTACCAGGGAAACCCATTCCCGGGCCGTGTCCATGTCCTTCGCCCATGCCACGTCCCATGCCACGTCCCATTCCACCAGTGGCGTTAACCATGGCGGTGATGCGGGTGGTGAGGTTGGCCTTGAAGGTTGTTGCCTGTGCGGCAGTGATTTTTCCAGCAGTGACAGCAGCATCAATTTCTGTGGTCTCTTCCGCAACGAGGGCTGCGATCAGCGCGCTGGTCTTGGCTCCTGCAATAGTTGCAAGGGAATCGCCAGCGGCAAGACGTGCCTCAAGAGTTGCGACTGAGATTCCGATTGTTGAAGCAATCAGGTTCTCGTGAGCTGCACGTCGTGCATCTCCCTGCGTCTGATTGGCGGTTCTTGCTGCCGTGATTGCAGCATTGATCGAGTCAACCTGTGCTTGTGTCAGTGTTCCCTTTGTTACAAGTCCTGCGAGTACTGATGCGAGCACGCCGTTCTGACCATCCATGTCAGGTCGACCGATTCCGCCGAAGGCAGGATTGGCGATCGAGCGAGATGTGCTCGTTGACTTAATCTTGAATGAGTTCTTTGAATTGGACGCGGTAGCAATTCCGACGCTACCCAGAGTCAAGGCAGCGGTTGTGACCGCAATCGTTATGACCTTCTTCTTTGATGACATTTGATATGCCTGCTTTCCGTCCCTTTCGGGATTTCGTCGCCAACGGCCCTTCGCCATCGACTACTCGTAGACAACTCCAGCAGCCTGAAGAACTCGCTCGGAAATGCTTAAAGGCAGGTCAGAGTTTCAAAGTTGCACGCCTATTTAGCGCGACTGTGACGCAGTAGATAGGGCGATCCTGAGTGGGTTAAGCATGGACGGTGGGGGAATTCCTGATTGTTTGCTGATAACCCTGAGTAAAAAATTGGTCACTTAGTGTGCGTCGTTGCGGAGACTCATTGATGAAGTTGAACAAAGCCACCTTCACTTCCGTCATAGTTTCCACTCTCGTTTTCAGTCTAATTTCTATTCCCTCGTCCTATGCCGCAACCAAGACGCAATTGTTCAAGCCGTCGAAAGCAGGGCGCATATCTACAGTTGTCGCGAACACGATTCTCAATGGAATAACGGCGCCAAAGAATTCGCTGGGTATCGAAGGTGATTTCTACATAGACACAAAAGCGATGCTCTTCTACGGACCTAAAACCAAAACTCATTGGCCGTCACCCACGAGTATCCGCGGCCCCCAAGGCCAGACTGGTCCGAACGGGTCAGATGCAAAACCAGGAGCAAACGTTGTTTCGGCTGGAGCGCAGGGATTAACAGGTGCCACGGGGCCAAAAGGAGAACAGGGTCCGCAAGGAATCCAGGGCGTCGCTGGCCCCGCAGGTGCAAAGGGAGAAACTGGTCCAACTGGCCCTGCGGGCGCTAGCGGTTCATCGGGTTCAAGTGGCGCACAAGGCCCAACTGGTCCGCAAGGTCCAGCAGGACCTCCGGGAGGAACCGGCGCTCCCGGCGCAAACGGTGCGAACGGAGCCAACGGTGCTGTTGGCCCTTCCGGTCCGACCGGCCCAACGGGTGCCACTGGTGCGGAAGGCTCAACTGGCCCTTCAAATGTTTATGTTATTGCGATCCCCTCCTGGGTCCTTTCTACTGCCACAGGTGGAACCGGGAATGACTCGCTTCAATTTGGACTGCTGACCGCGAACAAGTCATACCGATTTTCCATAATGGTTCACGGGGTTACGGGCGTGTCCAATGGTTTTTTTGCAGCAAGCGTCAAGTCCGGTCCTCTTTCGGTTCCGACGATTTTTGAATCTGTCGGGTTTGAGAATTTCACTTATTCTGGCTCGTCTTTTGTTCACCGTTACACATTCATTATTGAAGGGACCGTCGAAGCTGGCTCTTCGGATACATGGCTGAAAGTCAATATTGTCGACGGTACGGGGACAACCTCCGGGACAAATAAAATGACTCTTTCAGGACAGGCTGTAGTTCAATTAGTCGGGCAGGTAACCCAGACCAGTTAGTACTCGAAAATTCATTTAATGTCCCGTCTTCTTGGCGTACTGTGTCCGACGTGGCTCCAGATCCAGACGAAATAGAAATCACCCAGCCAACTGTGGCGGTTGTCGGAGGCGGCATCAGTGGTTTGATGTGCGCTCGCCGACTTAGTCAACGTGGCGTACGTGTAATCCTTTTTGAGGCATCCGCGAACCTCGGCGGTCAGATAAGAAATGCAAAAATTGCCGAACACGACATTGACTTGGGTGCCGAGGCTATCCACGTGACAGCGCCGGGAATGAGCGCATTAATAAATGAAGTTGGACTTTCCGGGGGGCTTATCAAGTCGAATCCGGGTACCTCGTGGTTGTGGACCGAGCGGGGTTTGCAGCGACTCCCTCAAGGAGTGGGCCCATCTGGCCCTCGCAAACTTGGACCAGTACTTCGATCGCGTGTGATGACTTTTGGCGGTTTGTTCCGCGCCGGTTTGGAGCCGCTCGTACCCCGCCGAAAACTGCGAGGTGACATCGGAGTCGGTCAATATGTCGGAAAAAGATTCGGTCGCGAAGTTGTTGAACGATTCGTCGATCCAGTCCTCGGAAGTTTGCATGCCGGGGATGTCAATGGATTGAGTCTTCGGGCCGTTACGCCGGAGCTAGCCGCCATTGCCGATCGGCGCCGTTCCATCATGATGAGCCGGCGGAAACAGAAAGCGGGGCCGCCACTTTCGTTCGCAACGTGGGTAGGCGGTCTCACTACGTTGACGCAACGGATGCTCCATGACACTGGCGTGGAAATCCGTACCCTCTCAATCGTTGAATCGGTACGTGCTTTGCCAAAAGGGAAATATTCGGTGGAAACCGCGCGCGATGGAGCAACTGAGGTAGACGCAGTTGTTCTCGCATTGCCAGCGAGAGTGGCCGCCAGGATCGTTCGCGCGTTATCTCACACCGCGGCGACGCTTTTGGAGACCGTGAGATATGCATCGGTTGCCACTGTCATCGTTGCTTACCCCAAGTCGGCGATTGAGGGATTGAAGGCGTTCAAAGGAACTGGGTTGCTCGTGCCCTCGAGTAAGGGGCGTCTTCTTAAGGCGGCAACTTTTGTGAGTACGAAGTGGTCGCATATGGAAGATCCCGATGTCGTCTTTGTTCGCCTCTCTTGCGGCCGGGCAAATGAGATCGCTATCGACAACTTGAATGACGCCGAACTTGTCGCAAAATTGCACGATGATTTGGTCGATGCAACTGGAATTAAATCCGAACCCATCGAGTCATATGTTCAGCGGTGGCCGAACGCCATGCCACAGATGGAGATCGGTCACGTCGAACTCATCGCCAAGATTCGCGAGGATCTCTCATTCTTCAAGGGAATTCACTTGGCCGGTTCGTCCTATGACGGCCTTGGAATTGCGGCGTGCCTTCGCTCTGGTTCGAAAGCGGCAGTCGCAGTGTTAAGTGATCTGGATATTGAGAAGGAAGAGACGGTTAGCAAATAGTTCTAGTCGCCAACCAATGCCATAGGTGCGCCTTCAGGAATGTAGGCGCAGGCAGGATCCTCGCCGAGAGCGTCACCAGTTGCCGCGAATGCACGAGCACGTGATCCGCCACAGAGGTCTGCGTACTCGCAATATCCGCAACGTCCTGAAAAGTTGGAAGACCGAATCTGAACCAACAACGGGTTGTCCTGGTAGATAGTTGCGATCGGCTTGGTGCGGATGTTGCCGAGGCCGTGAGGCAAGAATCCAGCGGGGTAGACCTCGCCGTCGTAGGCGATGAAGACGATTCCTTTGCCATCGCGCGTTGCAGTTGTGTGCGCACGTAGACGACCGGTAGGAGGTCCCATGAGTGCGACGAGTTGAGAAGAGAGTGCCTTGTACAAATCAGTCTCAGGGGCGGGGTCGCCGGCGATTCTGCGGTTAACAATTCGACGGAAGAACGGTGCTTCCACGGTTCGCACGATGAAGCCATATTGCGATGCGTCGTAGAGGAAATTGCAGATGTCCTCGTGTTCATCAGCGGAAACAGCTTCAGTGACTTCTCCGCGTCCAACTTGAACGAGGAAGAAGACCTCCCAAATATGTGCGCCCGCATCTTTGACGATCTGAGCAACCTCTGCCAATTCGTCAACGTTGGCGCGCATGACGGTTGTGTTGATTTGAACAGTGAGTCCCGCCGCGCTAAGTGCGCGGATTGCTTCGACAGTCTTCTCAAAATGTCCGGGAATTCCGCGAACACCTTCGTGAGTATCGGCCATTGAGCCATCAAGACTGATCGAAACGGCTTTGACGCCGCTGTCGACGATCTTCTGAATCATCTCTGGCGTCAG
>DASXUM010000046.1:0-6202 GCA_036504835.1 Candidatus Nanopelagicaceae bacterium | reverse complement strand
GCTTTTCAATATTCCAGCCGGACATCTGGCCGATAGATTCGGTCCACGCGACATCACTGCACTTGCGTACGCAGGGGAAGGCCTGGCTCTGGCAAGCTTCGTCTTTATCCATTCCTTTGTTCCATTTATTATCATGTCGCTTCTGATGGGTGCCGTCGGCGCGACAGGTCAAACTCTCCGGATGGCGACAATCGCAAAATTCGGGGTGGGAGAAGAAAGAGTTCGAATTCGCGCATACACACGCGCAGTTACCAACTTAGGAATCGGACTTGGTGCCGTTTTTGCTGGATTCGCTCTTGCTATCAACACTCGTTCGGCCTACGTGACGATGCTGATCCTAGACGCGCTGACCTTCTTTGGTGCCGCCTTGGTGTGGAAGAGACTGCCGTATGTCGCCCCAACGGTTGGTAAAGGAGAACCATTCTCTTTCGTAGCATTGAAGGACAAGAAGTTCGTTACCGCCACTCTTCTCAACGGAATTATGAGCCTGCACTTTGTGATTCAGAATGTGGCGATACCTCTCTGGATCGTGCATGAGACAAAGGCGCCTCGATGGTGGGTTGCCGTCTTGATGTTGATCAACACCATTTCTGTCGTTCTTTTCCAAGTACGAGCCAGCAAGGGATCAGGAGACGTTAAAACTGGAGCGAGGATGTATGCGCGTGCCGGGCTATTGGTTGCTGTTGCTTGCGTGCTTTATGCCCTTTCATCTGGTGCATCTCGACTTGTGGCTTGTGCGATTCTGGTCGCCGCCGCGCTTGTTCATGTGGCCGGAGAACTCATCGGCTCTGCGGGATCGTGGAGCATCGGATTTGGGCTGGCAAATCAAGCACATCAGGGGCAGTACCAAGGTGTTTACTCGATGGGATTTGGACTGGGCGGGGCGGTTGGGCCAAGCGTTGTGACCGCTCTTGCTATTGGAATGGGAAAGGCTGGCTGGCTGATTCTGGCCGGGATATTTCTTACAACTGGCGTTCTAATGCGTCGTCTCGTGACTGGATCGTGGTTAGCGAACCAGTCACGAGACTGAGCAATCGTCTAGAGGTTATTTTCGCGGTAGTAACGACGCCAAATTAACCGGTGGATTGGTATCAACCGAGGTAGTCGGTTGATGAAGGGGAGCTTCGGCATGAAGATGAATCCAAGTGTCAGAAGCATCAAGAGTGCAAAGATCTGAATGTCTGCATTCTCGGATGACTTAAATGGTTCTACTTGATACCAGAGCGAGAAGAGCCACAACCAGGACTGTCCTGGGTATGAACCGGTCTCGTTCATCATTCCCCATTGATCGCCGTGCAGATGCTGCGCGGCACCCAACTCGTCGAAGTAACCACCGTCAGCCAGGAAGAGCATTGGCTTGGTGAAGTCGCTTGGATAAGGAGTTACCGTGGTGGTCAGGAGGCCGTCCAGCACGTCAGATTGTGCAAGCGCTAGAAGTCCAACTCCCATGGCAGGAACGGGACCGTATGCATCGCTTGCAGCTACCTTGGTGTAATCGCCGCCGGCCTTCTCAATTGCGGCTGCGTAATCAGATGCCCACTTTGTCTGTTGGTCAGCGCTGGCGCCATTCCACTGCGCGAGTGCAGCAGGAACTCCTGCATCCTTGCTGAACTTGAGCGGATCAACTACGAAGTCCACAGCTGGGTTGATAGGAATTGTCACGCCGGCCCACTTTTGAATCTTCAGTGGTCCAAGTGCCAAACCTTCTCCAGCCTTGTTGTAAGGAGGGCCGTAGGAAGCACTGATTGTGGTTCCCGCGAGTTCTCCCGTGGCGGTTGCGACGAAGTCAGCTGGTGCTTGTTGTGCCCATTGCTGAAGAGTGACAGCGGGTTCGTCTGGCGAACTGAAGATGGCCGACATTGCACCAACCAAGAGGCCCACTACTACGAAGGCTATGACGAACTCTTTAACTAAGTCGTACGGACGCTTTGGCCCGCTCCATTTTGCTAGATCTACATTGCGTTCCTTACTCACTTTGCACCTCCAGCAATCTCTTGAGCATCAAGTGGAGGCACGACACCTCGGCGTCTGACAAGAATCACATGCCAGATGGCGATGATTCCGACAACCAAGGGGAGCAGTGCAACATGGAGCAGCATTGCCTGACCAGTGTTGAGCACATTGAAGAAGGAGCCGATTCCGGCGGAGTTCAAGCCGTCTTTTGCTTGAGTTGCGATCCATTGAGAATCGAAGTCAAACTGAATGAGATAGCCGGTAAAGCCAGTTGCAACTGAGGCAAGGAATGCGAGTGCACCCGTCGCCCATGTCGCGAAACGTCTTCCACGCCAAGATGCCATCCAGAATTTTCCCCAGAGATGCACGACCATGAATACGAAGAAGAGTTCGACGGACCAGAGGTGCACGGAGTTGAAGAAATGCCCAACGCTCGAACTGTGCCACCAGATGGCGCCCTTTGAGGTAATGACAAGACCCGAGCCAACGATGATCACGAGTGATGCAAGCGTGAGTACTCCGAATACGTAAATCCAGGAAGCTACATACGAGGGCTGATCGTCAGGAAGAATGTCCTGCGGCTCAAATTTCTCGACCGTCGCCTTGCGGAGTCTTGTTGTCCACATTGTTGACATGGTTTATTTTCCCTTCGTTTTATCGTGTGAAGGGAAGGGCACAACGAGGGCCAGTACAAAGAGGACAAAGATAATTCCGATCATGATGAGATTCGGAATTGAGATAGAAATAAATCCCCAGTTGAAGAACTTGGCCGGGTGATTAAGCGAAATTGCCAAAAAAACCATATCTCTCTCCTTTTTTGGATCCATGGTTGTGGACCGCAATGAGGTTACTCTCCAGCAAAAGCAGGCAATAGAGAAGGATCGACAGGTAAATTTCTATGTGAGATAACCCAAAGAGAGGTAGCCCTTCTTACGACCCTTGACCGCTTGAGTTTGTTCTGCGCAATCGCTAGGGCGTCCCACTTGGACTCGGGATTGCCGTGGGAAGCGGAATTCCCGTCGCAACGGAAATGGCTTTTCGCAACTTACCTGCAAGTGCGGCCGAGAAGGTGGCGGTTAAGTGCCCGCCGTCCATATATATAAGGATATTTCCCAACACCACTGGACACGGGCTAGTCGGACATATCCAGAGACCGGGATCGATGAATGCGATTTTCTCCTGGATCGTCATGGCGGTCTCTTGCGCCAACCAATCGGTTGCTATCGCTTTAGCAAGTGGAGTTGCGCAGTCCAAGGCATTATTCGGATGAGCCGAAAGGCAGACTGGGGGATCGACGAGGGATTGCGGAGCGTCCCCAATGTAGATGACATGCTGCGAGGCCAGTTTAAGTTGGTCGACAGTACGTTGCATCCCGGCTCGCCAGGCGGCATTTCTCGCATCCCCCAGCAGCAACTTGCCGTTCGAGTCGATGGTTTCGAACCCGCGGGTTCCGGCCACGACGACTACCAAAGGTTTGGCCGCAATGATTCTTCTGAGCGAATCCGTGCGCCAGAGCGCGCAGTTCTTCATCACACTGTTGTTGGATGGGTTCCACGCGGGAATGTCAGAGGGGGAACAGGCTGACATGGTCAGCGAGAGCAATTTCCACCCGTTCTTCTTTGCCAGGATGTTCATTGCCGGAAACCACGAGAGGGCATGGCTGTCGCCAAAGAGGGCGATGGTGGTGCTCGACGAGGTATCGCCATAGATGCACGGCATTGTCGAAGGGGTAAGGTTCTGCTGGGTGTGGCATCGATCCTTGTACGCCAGTGGCCGATCGGATTTCGCATCGATGAGTTGCGGCTCGAGGTTGGCTGGAACCCCGGAAGCGACCGTATCTGGCCTTGTGTTGGATGATCTGTTCGCCTCCGCTAAGGGATTGAGGATCGCATCGATCTCGGCGCTCTTCTGTTCGGCGGTCATCGGCTTGTTGTTGTAATGGGCTCGATTGGTTACGACGAAATCGGTGCCAAGAGACGCGGCGGCGATAACCAGGGCCAAGGCCCCGGCAGTGACCAAGTTTCGACGTGGCACCGTTCCGATGAATTTGCCATGCCTGAGTGGATCTTCGACCCACTTCTGGGTTGCAAATGCGAATACGATCGCAAGAAGGGCCATTCCTATTCGCTCGTAGATGTTGAGGGGGAGATCTTTCAGCGCCATGGGCAGAACAAGCAACGGCCAGTGCCAGAGATATAGCGAATAGCTGATACGACCGAGGAACTGCATGACCGTGGTCTTCAGCAGTATGGCTGGACCCAAACGCGAGATGCGACTGCCACCGACTATCAGCAGTGCAGCTCCAAGTGTCGGTGTGAGTGCCGGCCACGCTGGGAATGGGGCGGTTGCTCGAATGACAAGGCCGGAATAGACAACGGCGGCCAATCCAACCCATCCGAAGATGATGGAGAGCCAGAGTGGGACCTTGGCGAGTTTGGCGCCGATCGCCGCAAGGATGCCTCCAACGGCCAGTTCCCAGGCCCGCGTCGGGAGCGAGAAGAACGCCCAAGGACCTGCTCGCGTTACCAAATATGTTGCAAAGGCAAAAGATGCGATGCCAATTGTGGCGATCGCAATTCCAACGCGCATCCGAAGTCTTCTTGCGCGAAAGGCAACCAATATAAAGATGGCAGGCCAGAATAAGTAGAACTGTTCTTCAACGCCCAGAGACCAGAAATGAAGGATGGGCGAGGGGGCAGCGCCCGCCGCGAAATAGTCTGTGGCGCGAAATGCAAAGACGATGTTGGAGACATATAGAGCGGCGGCGGAAATATCGACCATCACCGAGGGGATGGACAGCGGCGGCAAGAGAATTATTGAAGCGATAAGTGTGACGATGAGAACCAGGGCGGAAGCCGGCAGGAGGCGTCGGACGCGTCGCGCATAGAAATCCCGGAGGGAAATCTTTCCGGTGCTTTCGTATTCCCTTAGAAGCATCCCGGTGATGAGGAAACCTGAGATGACGAAGAAGACATCCACTCCGACGAACCCGCCGTTGAAACCCGGAATGGATGCGTGGAAAAGTAGAACAAGGAGGACGGCAATTCCACGCAGCCCCTCAATATCAGCGCGGAACGCGGGCTTAGCCTTTTTCGAGACCCGCGTGGATGCCATTAGGAAACGGTACTGTAGCGATCACGTGAGCCCAAGAGAATGACTTTATGGCAATGAATTCACATGAAGTTCACAACGAAGATCAAAGCAATTAGTACTTTAGAACCCTGACTTCCCAGGGCTGTAGCACAGTGCCGGCTTCCATAAGGACTGACTTGTAATTAGAGACCAGCAGTCGTTTAGCTTGCTTGAAGGAGGCAATCTCGGTGCCACTGATGTCGATTTCGAAGTCGGCGAAATTCGCCATTACCAAGATGATTTCATCCTCCCAGGTGCGGGTGTAAGCGAAGAGGTGAGGATGCTCGGGTTCCAGAAGGACAAAGTTGCCTTTCGTCAGTATGTCCTCCTCTTTACGGAGTTTGATAAGGCTGCGATAGAACTCGAAGATTGAATCAGGGTCGCCAATTTGGTTTGCGGCATTGATAGACGGGTAATTGGGATTGACTTTTATCCACGGCTGCTCGGAGGAGAAGCCAGCATTCTCTTCCGCGTTCCATTGCATCGGAGTACGGGCATTGTCCCGGCTCGACCGGCGGAGATTGCTAAGCGCTTGGCTGGGGGATGAGTTCAGTCGATTCTTCGAGTCTGCAAAGTAGTTAAGGGATTCGATATCGCGGAAGTCGCTTACGTCAAGGAATGGCACATTCGTCATGCCGATCTCTTCGCCCTGGTAGATGAAGGGAGTCCCCTGCTGAAAATGCAAGACTGCTGCCAGCGCCTTAGCGGACTGGAGCCAGTATTCGCCATCGTTTCCGAATCTGCTCACGGCCCGGGGCTGATCATGGTTGTTCCAATACAGACTGTTCCATCCTGTCTGAGCCAGACCTTCCTGCCACTTCCTGAAGGAGACCTTCAATTCCCTTAGGTCTAGAGGTTTGTGGTCCCATTTCCCTTCTGGACCATGATCGAGGCCTACATGTTCGAATTGGAAAACCATGTTGAGCTCACGCCGATTGGAGTCGGTGAACAACCGCGCCTGTTCGACGGTGACACCGGGCATCTCACCAACTGTGATGAGTTGCGCTTCGCGGGTAGCGAAGACTTGCTCGTGCATCTCCTGAAGGAACTCATGTATCCGGGGACCGTAAGAGAAGTGCGGAAATCCGTTGCCAAATGGCGCCCCGGGGGTGAGGTC
>DASXUM010000045.1:0-4966 GCA_036504835.1 Candidatus Nanopelagicaceae bacterium | reverse complement strand
TCTGGTGATCCCAAGGATATTTACCGCACCGATAAAGCCGTTCTCGATCTCTTCCCCGAAAATGAGGGGCTGCATCGTTGGATCACGATGGCTCAAGAAAAGGTGGCCTTCCAGGGATTGCCGGCGCGAATTTGTTGGCTCGGCTATGGCGAACGCGACAAAGCAGGTCTTGCATTCAATGACCTAGTTGCGCGGGGAGAAGTCTCTGCGCCGATTGTTATTGGTCGAGATCATTTGGATTGCGGTTCTGTTGCCTCTCCTTACAGAGAGACAGAGTCCATGATGGATGGATCCGATGCGATTGCAGATTGGCCGCTCCTCAATGCGATGGTGAATATCTCATCGGGAGCATCATGGGTCTCGATTCATCACGGTGGTGGTGTGGGAATCGGCCGATCCATTCACGCCGGCCAAGTTTCCGTCGCTGACGGAACTGAGTTGGCTGCCAAGAAATTGGCGAGAGTGCTCACAAACGACCCGGGTATGGGTGTAATTCGCCATGCGGATGCTGGCTATGAAGGGGCAATTCAGACTGCACGAGAAAAACATGTGCATGTCCCGATGCTAGATGTGGAGTGAGCATGACTCGTACGCTTGTCGAGAATATTGGTCTTCTGGTCACTAACGATTCATCATTTGATGGCACACCGCTTGGGATAATTCAGGACGCAGCATTCCTCATTGAAAAAGGAAACATCACGTGGGTCGGCGAATCATCGTCGGCACCTCGAGCCGAAGTGCGCAATCGCATTGACGCGCAAGGCCGTTGCATCATCCCGGGGTTTGTTGACAGCCACACTCATCTGATTTTCGCAGGGGACCGATCTGCCGAGTTCGGCGCACGAATGCGCGGCGAACCATATGGCGCTGGCGGAATTGGCTACACAGTTGAACTCACGCGACGAGCGAACAACGGCCAACTTCTACAAAGTGGCCGCCGCCTGGTCGCGGAGGCAAATGCGTCGGGAACCACAACAATCGAATGTAAGTCCGGTTACGGGCTGACGGTTGATGATGAAGCGCGTCAGTTGGTGGTTGCACGCCAATTGACGGAGGAGACGACATTCCTCGGTGCCCATATCGTTCCGAAGGAATACGCCGACAGCCCCGATGATTACGTCGACCTTGTTTGCGGACCAATGTTGGATGCTGCCAAGCCCAATGCCAAGTGGATTGATGTCTTCTGCGATAGGGGTGCATTCACCCCCGCCCAATCCCGCAAGATTCTCAAAGCTGGAATGGCCAAGGGACTACTGCCAAGGATTCACGCCAATCAATTTGAACCGGGTGAAGGCGTCCAAGTTGGCGTCGAACTCGATGCTGCTTCCGTCGACCACGTCACCTATTTGTCGGATGCCGACATCGACTTGCTATCGGATTCCAAAACAGTCGCAACTCTGCTTCCTGCGGCCGAATTCTCGACGCGCTCCAATTACTCGGATGCGCGGCGATTGTTCGAGGCGGGCGTAACCGTTGCCCTCGCATCCGACTGCAATCCCGGTAGTTCTTACACGACCAACATCCCCTTCGTCATCGCGATCGCCGTTCGAGATCTCTTCTTCTCACCCGAGCAAGCGATCTGGTCCGCGACCAGAGGCGGGGCATTGGCACTTCGACGAAAGGATATTGGGCATCTCGGAGTATCGGCGATTGCTAATTTCTCGATCCTCAGTACGCCTTCGTACATACATGTTGCTTATCGTCCCGGCGTTCCACTAGTAGATGAGGTATGGCGCAATGGCACAAGAATCAAGTAGGACTGTCACCCTAGGAGTCAGCGGAGTGACTTTCCAAGACGTCATTGCTGTCGCAAGAGAAAATGCAAAAGTCGTCATTTCTCCAGAGGCAATTGCAGCTATTTCCACGACCAGGGAATTCATTGAAGGCTACGCGGCAGGCGGAGTACCGGTTTATGGGGTCTCAACGGGATTCGGCGCACTAGCCAATCGCCACATCGACGTGGCCGATCGAACTCAACTGCAGAAGTCGTTGATCCGTTCACACGCGGCCGGGTTGGGACCGGCAGTTGAGAGGGAAGTAGTTCGGGCGTTGATGTTCTTACGCCTGCGCACGATGGCAAGCGGGCGGACCGGCGTTCGAGTCGAGGTTGCCCAGGTTTACGCCGATTTCTTGAACGCGGGAATCACCCCGGTTGTCCCTGAATTTGGCTCGCTTGGATGCAGCGGAGATCTCGCGCCGCTTTCACATTGCGCACTGACAATGATGGGTGAGGGCGAAGTGCACGACGCTCACGGAACATTGATGCCATCTCAAGAGGCGATGAAGGCTGCTGGAATTTCTCCCATAGAGCTCGAAGCGAAAGAGGGTTTGGCACTTATCAATGGCACCGATGGAATGCTCGGCATGCTCATTCTTGCCTGCACCGATCTTGCCGCGCTCTGCACGGTTGCCGATATATCCGCTGCGATGAGCATTGAAGGATTGCTTGGAACCGATCGTGTTTTCGCACCTGAGTTGCACGCACCGTTGCGACCGCAAGTTGGGCAGATCGCCAGTGCGGCCAATATCTTTTCACTTCTTCAAAATTCGGGGATTGTCGCGTCGCATCGCAAGGATGACACTCGCGTGCAAGATGCTTACTCACTTCGATGCGCTCCACAAGTCAACGGCGCAGTTCGAGATACGGTCGATTACGCATCAACTATTGCTGCCAGAGAATTGCAGAGTTCTATTGATAACCCGGTCGTACTTCCTGACGGCCGTGTGGAATCAAATGGCAATTTCCATGGAGCACCCGTGGGATACGTTCTGGATTTTCTTGCAATTGCGGCGGCAGACCTCGGCTCGATCGCTGAGCGCCGCACCGATCGCATGTTGGATCAACACCGGTCCAGTGGACTTCCGCCTTTCCTCGCCAATGATCCCGGAGTGGACTCTGGGTTGATGATCGCCCAGTACACGCAGGCCGGGCTAGTCAGTGAGAACAAAAGACTGGCGACTCCGGCAAGTGTCGATTCGATTCCAAGCTCGGGGATGCAGGAAGACCATGTATCTATGGGCTGGAGCGCTGCCCGCAAGCTTCGCAAAGTAGTTGAAAATCTAAGGCGCATTTTGGCAATCGAGCTCGTGACGTCGGCTCGAGCAATCGAGTTCAGAACTGGCCTGGTCCCCTCGCCAGCAGCCGCGGCCGTGATTGAAGCGCTGCGCGAAGTGGTGCCCGGCATCGGCCCTGATCGTTGGTTATCCCCGGAGCTCGAAGCGGCCGTGAAGCTAATTCAATCCGGCAAGGTCGTCAACGCAGCGAAAACGGTTGTCCGCGATCTTCGTTGACTAACGGCTTGCGACACCGCACGTGGCTTCTAAAACCAGCAGCGCGGCAAGGCGGATAGTGCGTCCGTCGGGGGTATCCATAAGCGGATCAATCTCGGCGATATCGATCGCCCGCACGCGTGGATCGGTCCCCGCCAGGTAGGCACATTGCCGTAACTCGTCGGCGGAAATGCCCCCTGGAACTGAAGCGGGACAGGCGGGGGCAACAGCGCGATCGCACACATCGACATCGAGGTCGACGTAGATCTCTCGATCTGCCCCACCGGCTATCTCAAGAGCTTCTGCCATGACATCGGATATCGGACGGTTGCGAAGGAGATCGCGGGTAACGACGTGGATACCGACATCCTTTGCACGTTCGAAATACTCTCTGCTGTTGGCAAAATCGCTGATACCGATTTGAACCGTATTCATGCCGTGCAATCCCGCTTGGATTAAACGCCACACGGGAGACCCATTTGATTGTCCATCGCGAAGATCCAAGTGAGCATCCAGTGTTATCAGGCCTATCTGGGATACCTCGCTCCAAAGTCCCTTTGCAACGGAGTAAGTAATCGAATTGTCTCCGCCGAGTGCGAGAAGCAGTTTGTGATTCTCTCTCACCCTTGCCACGGCCGAGGAGACTCGGAATTCACCTTGTTCGCCATCGGGGGAGTCGACATCGCCTAAGTCGAGAAGTTTCAGCGCTCTAAGGTCGACATTCCGACTGCTAGAGAAAGTCGAATACCGTGAAAGAGCGGTGCGGATTGCATCCGGAGTGAGGTGAGCCGATGTCGGCGAAAGAGAGGTTTCACATGCTGGAACCCCAAGCAGGGCAACATCGCTACCGTCTCCCGAAGTCGGGAAGAGAGTATTAGCGCGTGCCCATTTAGGATCATGATGGAGTCCAGAGGCGACCATGTCTTAGATCGTACGGGAAAGATTCAAACAAATCGCATTGCAATCAAGGGATTTTGCAGAGGCGTAAGTACAATAAACCATGATAAATCTTCACCAATCCGTGATTGATCTACATGTCATCAATCACTGGCAACAGTTGTCGGTCATTATCGATGGTGCCATCGGTGCAATTCTCGGTTCGATTATCGGCTGGGAACGCGATCGCGCCGGCAAGTCGGCCGGACCCCGCACGATGGCGTTGGTCGGTTCGGTTTCGGCAATTGTGGTTGCAGTTGGGTCGGTGATGGACATTAACGCTCGATATGGCGATCCAACCCGTGCGATGCACGCCATCATCACTGGAATCGGTTTTCTCGGCGCGGGCTTAATTTTCACCGATCGACGTGGCGGCGTTCAGGGAGTCACAACGGCTGCAACGATTTTGGCCGCGGCCGGCATGGGCTGCGCGGTCGGTCTGGGATTTCAGCTTGTAGGCGTGGGTTTCACGGTCATTATTCTCGTGGTGCTCCGATCCACTCAGTTCTTGGAGGTCACCGTGCGTCGCTCTGATCGGGACGAGGACAAATCCCGCTAGCACCGGAATTCCCGTATCCTTGGCGTAACAGAAGAGTCGCCCGGATCACCGCGTTGCAATTCCGTTAATTCGGAGTGGGCACCGAGGAAAGTCCGGACTCCACAGAGCGAGGTGGTGGGTAACACCCACCCGGAGCAATCCGCGGGAATAGTGCCACAGAAAATAAACCGCCCGCTAGCAATAGCGGGTAAGGGTGAAACG
>DASXUM010000044.1:0-5005 GCA_036504835.1 Candidatus Nanopelagicaceae bacterium | reverse complement strand
GAACCTGCTCGGGACCTCGACTTCCTAGCCCCACTAACGCCTCAGTGAGCGAGAGGCCTGAATGTATGGCTGAAATTAGATGGTCCGTCACTTCGGGCCAGACTTGAAGCAACTGCGTCTCCAACCGCCGCTCCCGCTTGCGCATATAAGCCCACGATATGACCACCGAAAAAATCGAAAAGGGGGCGGTGATTATCAAGGACTTTGTCCAGCCAAGTACGACAATCGTCACAAGTACCGCGCATACCGTGCAATTGAGGTATGTCCTATTCCTTTTGACAAGCCCCGCCACACGAACTGATGAATCGAGGTGTGGTGGCCTGTTTTGGGCGGTGATTCGTCGGTCGCTGAGTAAGACCTTCATTCCCAGTGCGCTTAAAGAGCAAGCGACCAAACCAACGAATATCGGTTGACCTGCGACCGAATTTAGGCCCACCGTCGTAACCGCAGGAAACATCAGGCTTCGGCTTTGCTAGCGGTCGAAAGTGCCAGGCTAGAAAACTTCTCGGGGTGAGGAAGAGAGCCTAACCCTCGCTCGTATTTCCGGTTATCCCACAACCAAAGAGTCTCGATTTCAATGTGATCATTTTCCATTCGACCAGTCAGTGATGAGACTTCGATAATCCGCCGTCTGCCATCCGCGTCGAGGGACATCTGCACAACTATGTCGATCGCGGAAGCAACCGTTGGCCCAATGAACTTCTGTGAAATATTTTCTCCAGCAAGCAGTGGAAGAGTCTGCAACTTCACGATTGCGTCACGCGTGGAATTGGCGTGGACTGTGCCCATTCCCGGAAGTCCCGAGTTCAAAGCTATGAGCAAATCGAGTGCTTCTGCCTCGCGAACTTCGCCCACAATTATCCGAGAGGGTCTCATTCGTAATGATTCTTTGATCAATCTCCGTAGCGGTATTTCTCCTTCGCCTTGCAGATTGGCACTCCTCGTCTGAAGGCTGATCACGTCGGGCAAATTCGGTTTCAATTCGAATACCTCTTCGATCGTTATCACCCTCTCCCTTACCGGGATCGCCGATACGAGGGCATTGAGCATCGTTGTTTTGCCTGCTTGAGTTCCTCCGCTAACCAGAATGTTGACTCCCGCTTTGACGCAATTCGCGAGTACGACGGCTATCTCAGGTGACATAGTGCCGCGGGCCGCGAGGTCATGAAGTGACAGATTGCGCATTAGGTGCTTCCTGATATTCACCGCCCAGTGCTCGGGCGTGATCTCAGGTATAGCCACATGAAGGCGACTCCCATCGGGAAGGCGGGCATCAACAAAGGGATGCGAGAGATCCAGGCGCCGCCCACTCCACATGAGCGCCCTCTCGACAATGTTCCGGACATCATCACCCGAGAGAAGTAGGTTGGTGAGTTCGTTCTTTCCGCCCCTTGCCACGAAGATTCGCTCGGGTGAATTGATCCAAACCTCTTCGACCTCTGCATCTGACATGAAAGGGGCGAGCGGTCCGAAAGTCATCGCAAGATCTTGAACGGGCATGGGCTGACATTAAATTGGCGATAACGCCGGTGTCGTGGAGTAACCGTTGTCGGTGCACGAGCTCGAATGTGGATTGCGACCGCGATCTCGAAGGACCACACCTACTACTCGTATGAAGTGAGGGTCTCGAGGTCCAAGCGATTCAGGAGTTCAAGAGCATTCTCACCTGGTTGACTGCCAAGGGAAGCCACGTCAAGCCTCCATTCGACACCGTCGGTGGGACCAGTTCGAGGAACACTCTCTTCACTCCATGCCGACACGATTCTTGCCACATACCTACTGACTGCATCGGCCCTCCCATGAAGTAAGCAGATGAATTCGCGTTCACCTATTCGGGCGCAGACATCCTCGTCTCGCGAAAGGCGACTGAGCGAATGCGCAAACCTCACAATCGTCTCTTGATAAGAGGAAGTGGATGAATCTCGCTCCTCCGAATTTTCAAGATCCACTGGGGCAAGTACAAAACGAACGAGTGAGATCTCCTCATTGCCGCGGCTGGCCCTGGCAATCTCTCGTCGTAGTTCCTCGTAAAGAAGAGGTGGCGCTGCAAGTTGAGTCAGCGCATCGCGAATGCCATCGTGTGAATACATTCTCATCGACCACGTCTCTGTAAACGTCTTTGGCTTGCTATCGTTGCGATCATGAACCCCGATGATGCCAAGATGGCGATGCGCCGTAACATCGTGGCAGCCCTGCTTCGCATTGAGGCCGCCGCCCTGTTAGCCCTAGGGGCTTTCATGCTCATCAAGAGCATCGGCAATCACCTCGAGGCTCCCCTGGCTCTGGCCGGCGTAGTCATCTTCGCCATCCTCGGCGCCCTCGCCCTTCTCCTCTCGGCGCGCGGATATCTCGCGGGACGGGATTACGGCCGAGCCCCCGCAATCTTGCTCAACTTGATCTTCTTAGGCGTCTCCTACTTCCAAGTTCAAGCCCACCTCTGGATCGCGGCGGTTCCGACCGGAGCAATCTCCTTCATCACGCTGGCTTTCGCGCTCTCCATCATTCCTAGATAGGCCGCTCTCCCACGTGGGAATGTCCTGAGATCTCTAATTGTGAGATATTTGGTACCGATCAGTGAATGTGGTCTATATCGCTTTCGGTGCCCAAATTTGGAATTAGTCCTGAAACATTGAGTCTGTAGGCTTTGTCCGCTTTGAAAGCACAAAAACGGAGAACTGTTACTTAAGAAGGAGCTCGCCAGTGTCGGCACATGAGCCTTTGGATCCATCGCAGAGCAATTCCTCCTTCGCCGGAAAATTCGGCGAGGACGTTGCAGAACAATTCGGTGCCAATGAGTGGCTCGTTGACGAAATGTATGAGCGATATCTACAAGATCCATCCTCTCTCGACAAAACTTGGCTCGACTTCTTCGCCAAATTCATCCCCTCTTTAGAATCTGCAACCCAAGCAACACCAACTCCAACTCCTCGCCCTTCAATGCCACCCATGCCTAAAGGTGCGACCACTCAACCTGTTGTACCTGAGCGCACTTTGATCCAGCCGCCCGCAGCGATGCCGCAGATAACTGAGGGAACCCCTACGCAGCCCGTCGTCCGCCAATCCGATTTGGTGACGCCGACTCCGGCCGACCCCATCGTGAAGCCGGCCCCGGTTCTTGCAACACCGGAGGCGGCCAACATCGTTCCGCTTCGCGGAGTCGCCGGTCGCGTAGTGCAGAGCATGGAAGCATCGCTCACCGTCCCGACCGCAACAAGTGTGCGCGCGGTCCCGGCCAAGCTCCTTATCGATAATCGCATCGTCATCAACAATCATTTGAAGCGCGCCCGCGGCGGCAAGGTCTCCTTCACCCACATCATCGCCTACGCCATGATCAAGGCCCTGGATGCGATGCCAGAGATGAATGCCTTCTTCACTTTATTGGATGGCAAGCCGGCGATCGGGCATCCCGAACACATCAACCTCGGAATCGCGATCGACTTCACCAAGCCAGATGGCACGCGCCAACTTCTCGTGCCCTCCATCAAAGGTTGCGAAGGATTGGATTTCGCTCAGTTCTGGCGGGCCTACGAAGCAACTGTTGCAAAGGCGCGTTCTGGTTCTTTGACCGTTGAAGATTTCGCCGGAACCACGGTCTCCCTCACCAACCCCGGAACACTCGGAACCGTCCACTCGGTTCCACGTCTTGTGCAAGGTCAGGCGATGATTCTTGGCGTCGGCGCACTCGAGTACCCCTCTGAATTCCAAGGCTCTAGCGAGGAAACACTTGCGCGCCTTGCCGTCAGCAAGATCGTCACCCTCACTAGTACCTACGACCACCGCATCATTCAAGGCGCCCAATCGGGCGATTTCCTGCGCCGAATTCACGAGTACTTGCTTGGCGCCGAGAATTTCTACGACGAAATCTTCGCCGCCCTTCGCATTCCGTACGAGCCGATTCGCTGGGTTGCCGATATCGAATTCGCGCGCGACGAGGAGATCAACAAGACCGCGCGCGTGCAGCAGCTGATTCACGCCTATCGCACCTATGGCCACTTGATGGCAGACATTGATCCGCTGGCATACAAGCAGCGCTCGCACCCCGACCTCGACGTCGTCACACACGGTTTGACGCTCTGGGATTTGGATCGCGAATTCGCCACCGGCGGATTCGGCGGCAGGAGTTTCATGACCTTGCGCAAGATCCTCGGAATTCTGCGCGACTCGTACTGCCGCCAAGTTGGCGTCGAGTACATGTACATCGAGGATCCCGTCGAACGTACGTGGATTCAAGAGCGCGTCGAACTCGGTGCACCTAAGTTGCCTCGCGAAGAGCAACTGCGCATCCTGCGCAAACTCAATGGCGCCGAGGCGTTCGAGTCTTTCTTGCAGACCAAATACGTGGGACAGAAGCGCTTCTCGCTCGAGGGCGGCGAGACAGTCATCCCTCTCCTTGATGCAATCATCTCCTCTGCCGCCGAAGCCGAACTCGATGAGGTCTGCGTCGGCATGCCGCACCGCGGACGACTCAATGTCCTTGCCAACATTGCGGGCAAGTCGTACGGCCAGATCTTCCAAGAGTTTGAAGGCCACTACACAAAGAACGCAGTTCATGGCACCGGTGACGTTAAGCACCACCTCGGAACAGAGGGCGTATTCACTGCGGAATCTGGCGCGAAGACCAAGATCTATTTGGCCGCTAACCCATCTCACCTCGAGGCCGTGAATCCGGTACTTGAAGGAGTCGTACGTGCCAAGCAGGACCGCCTCAACGTAAAAGGTTCTTTCTCCGTCCTTCCAATTCTCATTCACGGTGACGCTGCATTCGCCGGTCAAGGCGTGGTCTTCGAAACGTTGAACTTGTCGCAACTTCGCGGATACCGCACTGGCGGAACCATCCATGTCGTGATCAACAACCAAGTTGGTTTCACAACATCGCCGGAAATGTCGCGCTCTTCCACGTATGCAACCGATGTTGCCAAGGGAATCCAGGCGCCGATATTCCATGTCAACGGCGATGATCCAGAAGCATGTGTGCGAGTGGCTCGAATCGCCTTTGATTACCGAC
>DASXUM010000043.1:0-10977 GCA_036504835.1 Candidatus Nanopelagicaceae bacterium | reverse complement strand
CGACTTTCCCGCGCCCGGTTCAACTGCCAGATTCCTAAGCCGATGAAACTCGATGCGATAAGAAGAACTCCCACAATTGCGAGGACTCGTTGCGCCTTACTGCGATTCATCTTCCTCGCGCTTCTTCATGCGGGTGTAGCGCTTGTAGAAACTGCGCAGAAGGAAGACGACGGCGATCACGAGGGCTCCGACTGTGAGCGAGCCCGAGGTGCTCATTTCAACGTTCTGCGACATAAGTGCTCCGATTCTCTGAAACAATCATCCCATGTCCGAACTCGACCTCTCCGACCGCTACGGTCAAAGGCCCATGCGCTGGAAGGGCTTGGCCGTGGTTCTGCTGATAGTTGGCGGAGGATGGCTGATCTGGGCTGGCCTGCATCATTCACGTCCGGCAATCACCCCGACGCTGATCTCCTTCTCGATCCCCTCAGATCGAGCCGTCAGCCTGCGTTACTCAGTGGACCGTCGCAACCCCAACCAGGGCGTCATCTGCACCTTGGTCGCCCATGACTTCGACAAGAACGTGGTCGGCCAGATCGACGATGCTATCCCGGCCGGAGCGGCCCATATCGAGCGAACCACGCTCATTCCCACCCGAACTGCCGCTGTAAACGGCTCTATCTCGCGTTGCCGCCCCAGTTCCCAGTAATCTATGCGACTTATGAGCACTCAGACATGGCTGACCCAAGAGGCCGCCGACCGACTAGCCGCAGAACTCGAGTTCCTCGAGACGACTGGGCGTACTGAGATCATCAAAAAAATTGAGACCGCCCGCTCTGAGGGCGACTTGAAAGAGAACGGCGGCTACCACGCAGCCCGCGAGGAGCAGGGCAAGATGGAAGCCCGTATCCGCCAACTCAAGCACATGCTCGAGCACTCCCACATCGGCACCCCGCCTGTCGGTGAATCCGGCTTCGTAAGTGCCGGGATGGTCATCACCGTGGAAATTTCCGGCGAAACCATGAAGTTCCTTCTCGGATCGCGCGAGATCGCCAGCGGCGACCTGGATGTCTACAGTGAGAATTCACCTTTGGGCGCTGCCGTACTTGGAAAGAAAATCGGCGAGACTGTTTCCTACATCGCCCCCAATAAGCGCGAGATCACTGTCTCGATCTTGGAAGCCGAGTACTACATCTAGTTCTATCGGCAAGGCATGCTCTGTTTTTGACTCACGTCGCCAATCTATTTGAGAGTTCTACCGACCCCACGTTGCTGCCACATCGTCAAAACCTGGGTAGTCACATTCTGCAAGACGGCTTCGCTTGAAGAGTCCACTGAGTGCGATACGCAAGAGGGCAATAGATTACAAGTCCACGTAGTAAGTCCAGCATCAAAGACCGCCGAACCCGATGGAGTTGTAAACCAGACGGACTGCTGGATGGGGATTTTCTCAAATTTCGATTGCTCCTCTTCCGCGGTCCCTGGAGTGTCTCTAAATTCCAATTTTCCAGTAAATAGCACGTGCACATTTGGAGGTTGCGCAACATTCCTCACAGTTGCATCGATTTCTGAATCGCCAGATACACCATTTATCTGCGAATTTAATGGAATCTTAAGCCATTTGGGAATATCAACCGCGTGCAAATTGCCATACGCGTGCACGCCGCTAGTTAACGTGCCCGTGAGCATATTAGGGGGAGTATTGACATGCGGATCTTGAAACTTGACCGATACCTGCGTGCGCGCAGTCACAGGGTCTGCCGTGCTCGATCGATACACAATCACGTGTCGGTTCGGACCGATAGGAGAACTATCCAGTCGAGTCTGCCAGTATGCGTTGTTTGCGCCTAAAAAGGCCAGATTGATTCCAAGATTTCTGTCCGCGGTGATAGTGTCGAACATTCGACGGGTAAAATACTCCGCATGTCCGCTGAAGACGATTCCGCTGTAATGAGTGGAGATAGAAGGACTCTGATCGAGGTTCACATCTGAAACTTGATCAAAATTTATACCCTGCATTTCGATGAATTGGACGAGTGTTATGGCGTCGCGGTCGAGATGAAGGGCGCCGCTACCTTCTAACGGTCGGTCAAAAGAGACAACACGGCTCCTTTCTATACGTCTACCAACAATGCTTCCTCCCGGCCCGAGGTAAAGGGATCGTCCGCCATATGTGTTATACGCGGCCCATGTCATCGTTGAATGAACCAGAAGTAATCGTGAGGTACCTAAAGGGCTGCGCACGATGAGAGGAGCAACAGATTCAATAGCACCGCGCGGAGACACTGATGCAATCAGGTAAAACCCTGGCGTCCAATCCTTGCCGACCGTAAATCGCAGGGTGGTCTTCCACCTGGTTTCCACCATCCGCTCAACGTTCTTCACCACCGGTATTTTTTGATCTTTTAGGTTTATTGGCGAGGATTTCCACACCAGCCTGGCCCCGGTTCCGCCATACCAGCCGATCCGAAGCGCTTCAAACGTCCTTGGACCTTTCGGTGCCACATAGCTCAGATGTGCGGAGGCTTTAATCGCCACAGTCTGACCGCATGCTACAGACGACTGGTCTAGCCAGAGAACGCTGCCGCGCGGGTTTGCTAAGTCCAGATTATGCCAACTTTTCATAGTCATCTTGACGCCAGAATTTTGATTCTCCAGCGCGATGGACCTCGTGGGATTGTTCTTGCATGCGCCCGCCGATGGCGCTAGTACATCTCTGGGTAGGGATGTACTTAGAGATTGCGAAAAACTCTCCATGGCCCTTTTGCTAATATCGGCATGCTTTGCTAGGGGCGCTATTGTTACAGGTTGAGAATCCTGCAAATCGAAATAGAAAGACAAACTTAATCCGGCACCAATCAAGATCAAAGCTAGTCCTGCAATCGAGAACAGGGTGACTCGAGGATGGGAGCGGATTGATTTCAAGCCTTTAGAAAAACTATCTACAATTCTAGTCATCATTCACTTTCAATAATTGGTCGCAAGGGCAAAAAATGTCGAGGACACCAGATAGTAATACGCCTAAACCGACATTTAACTGAACAGGCCAAGGAGGTAAAGCCCGCGAGGTCATTTGTAGTAAACCGCGAAAAAATCACGGCTAGTTGGGAAAAAATAGCGATTTGCCGGCCGTTGAAAATTTAAGACTTTTTGCGGGCTCAGAGTCTTTGAATTTCTGGAAGGAGTGAACCACATAAATGAAACCCAAGTCTTGTTGATGTCCAGTTGCATGGCGCGAATTGCTCCCGCCCTCTGCAATAGCGAAGCGAGACTACGGGCAGATAGTGCATCCCCCACCACGTAAACTAAGTCGCCTGTCGAGGTGATCCCAATCCCACTCCTCCACACGTCAGTGGTGGACCCAACGGTAATTCCCCAATCCGCTCTCACGGCCGCATCAAGGTTTGCGGCCAGTCTTCCGCCATCGACAAGGAGTCTGAGGTTTTGCCTCACAGATACTACGTGTGGATCCATGCGGACATCCCGACCCCAGACTCCAATATTGGAGTTCCCATCGTGGTAGACGACAAGGGAGGCGGCGCCCCGTTGCAAAACCCCGTATGTGTGACCATTTTCAAAAAAACCGCCACGTGAATCTCTAATTTTGAATCCACCGTTAAATGCAGCCAAAAGCCCAGTTGACGCTGATTTTGAAAGGCTCGTCGGTTGCGACCACAGTGAAAGATGCCCTGGGTCAGATTGACCTGGATGTTGAGACAGGCGAGTGTGCTTTCCGGACATCCAGATCACGGCGCTGAGATATGAGGTGTGTAATGAATCTGGACGTAAATAGGCAATTTGCAGTACCGAATGACCATGGACCGAGAGAATGGACCTATATCTGCCTTCATTCTTCAGTTCCGGAACAACGATTGCAGCAATCGGCTTTTGAAGTCCTAACCCACCGTTCGAAACTGCCGAATTTGAATTTCCCCGGCTTCCCAGGGCAATGGCATTTGGGGTGCCGCCGATTTGAGGGGGATTAAGCCGGTACTGCAAAGACTCCAAACCGGTAACCACGCTTCCGAGTCCATGATCCCGACCCCACTCAGCTAATTTAGCCGATATTGGGTCGTTATTCGGAGAAGTCACCGCACGCATGACTGACATTCCTGTGGCTAGAAACCCCACTATAGGAAGCAATGACGCCAAGACGAAAGTACACCGCCAAAAATACTTACTTAGGCCTTTTCCATTAGTGCGCATGTAAACGATCCACGGATTACTCAGACTCCCATTTCTAAATTCTCAATGTTTCCAGCCAATATTTTATTGGGAGTTAAACGTCAAGATTCTGAAACTGGGAAAGGCAATTCAGTTTTAATTCAGGTGGCCGACCTTACCGTTCGACCCATGGAAAAAGTTGCGATCAAAGCCAGCGGGCTATCCAAGACGTATGGCACCAAGCAAGCGCTCTTGCCTTTAGACCTTACGATAAATGCTGGGGAGATATTTGGTCTTCTCGGGCATAACGGGGCGGGCAAGACCACAACCGTCAATCTGCTTACAACCCTCCTCGAACCTACTGCTGGCACAATTGAAGTGGCTGGGTATGACGCAGCGACCAATGGCGCCAAACTGCGTAATTCAATCGGCTACTTGCCTGAAAACGTGCAATTTTACGACAACTTGACGACGATGGAAAATCTGAATTTCTTTGCCCGCCTTTCGGGGCTTGCCAAGCCGGGAAAGCGCATCCAAGAGGTTCTTAGTTACTTGCATTTTTCCGGTCACGAGAACGAAAGAGTCGGGAGTTTCAGCAAAGGCATGCGTCAAAGAGTAGGCATCGCTCAAGCCATTTTACATGAACCTAAAGTTCTATTTCTTGACGAACCAACATCCGGACTTGACCCCATAGGAGTAAGGGAACTCCGCGACGTAATTGTTTCTCTCAACAAGGACCTCGGGATGACGATCTTCATGAACACCCATTTGTTGTCTGAGGTCGCCAAAACATGCACGAGTATAGGTGTGCTCCGCCAAGGCCAACTTGTCTACCATGACTCGCTAGAAGCCACACTCTTCGCATTTCCAAGCGAAGAGTCTCTTGAAGAGATCTACTTGCAGATTGATTCAGTCAAAGCTAAATGAACATCACCTTAGTGACCGCTAGGCAGGAAATTCGAAGCCTACGTCGAGAGAAGCTTGCGCAAGCGCTACTTGTTGTCTTCGTTTCAATGGTGTCTCTGTCCAGCTTCATTGGCTGGCTTACAAATAGAAACGTCACCGGCATATATGGCAAAGTCAAAGAACAGGGATTCACATCTGCACCTAACCCCTTTGCTAACGTGCCGGCCCTTTATTATTTAAGAAATACGGTCATTTATTTGGTCTTAATAGGAGCACTATTGGCCATCGTCTTGGGCGTAGCATCAATCCTTCGTGATCGCAAAGCGCGTACCGTAGATTTGGTACTTGTCAGGCCTATTCACGCAAATTCATACTTGCTCGGAAAGTTGAGCGGAATCGCACTTTGGCTAGCCATGATACTTAGCCTGGTCGCTTGCATAAGCTGGATCAGCATATCGGTCATAATCGGTAAACCTTTGGCAGGAATCGACACCCGCCGCATGATTTTCTTTTTCGTACTTTCGCTTCTCTTTCTGTTGGGATTTGTATTGCTCGGGATGATCTGCGCAATCTATAGTGCCCGAGAAACCAGCGCTCTACTTTTACCAATCGCCATTTGGAGCGTAATAACGTTTGTACTGCCTCAACTTGGAACAGCCGACCATCCAGTCTCTCTTCTCAACCCAGTACCGGCAATACCCAATCAAGGTGGCGCATTCTCTACCCTCAACTCTATTTTCAGTCCACTCTCAATCACCGAGCAATTCAAGAAGGTGAGTAGTTGGGCTTTCGGCAGCCCCGACAATGTTGGTAGTCCGAATACGAGTCTCACGGTTTTAATAGCCGTCTTCATAATTGGCACTTTCGGCCTGCTAATCACCAAACGTGACCGCCTAAGACGGGGACTCTATGAATAACGTGCTTGTAATAATGCGTAAGGAAATCCTTGATATTCGGCGAAATCGATTCTTGATTCTCCTACTCACATTCATCCTCGTCGCAATTCTTATTTCAATCTTAGTGTCCGCCCTTGACTTTCGCGTCAAGATTGATGCTTTCAACAATTATTCTGCCGCATTGCGAAAAGCAGGAAGTAATCTCACTCCGGCCCCTCCCCAACTCTTCCCATTACAACTGTTACGAGGAAGTATCGAATACTTAGAAATCCTGGGGGCGCTATTCGCGATCGTATTGGGTTACGGAATGGTTGCAAAAGAGAAGCAGAAGGCCACCCTAGGCTTGATATTTACCCGACCTGTTGGACGATTTCAATTGGCTATCGGAAAACTTCTCGCTCTCGCCCTCACTTGGCTCGTTGCCGTGATGGCAATCTTTTTGCTGATCGCCGCTGTCGTAAGTATTGTGGGAAATTCTCCTCTTCACTTGATCGACGTAAACCGACTTCTAATCAGCGCTGCACTGTCCTGGATCTATCTTCTTATGTGGAGTGCCTTGGCTATGGGACTAGCCTCATTCACCCGCGAATTGGGTATTAGCCTCGTAGTTTCCATAGTTTTATGGCTTAGCGTTGTCCTTATTCTTCCTCAAATTGGGGACACTATGGACCCCGATAATCAGGTGCCAGGGGGATTATTCAATAGTTTGCAAATAAGCAAGAAAAATGAGCTAGCGGTTTTAGCAAATTTCGCTGGGTTCGACAGAGTGCGCAATGGAATCGAAGTATCCTCAATAACAAAACATTTTGAGAGAAGTACTTTCGCCTATCTCGGCATTAAGGATAAGTTCAATCAGAAGCCCATAAGCTATGCATTTTCCGGCACTTTACCGAACTTGCTTTCTCTGCTAATTGGATCTTTTGTGGTGATTCTTTTCGCAATATTAACCACTACCCGCAAGAAACTACTCAGGAGACAACAATGAACCGCAAATCGCTTATCGTAAGTTCGATGGGAGTTATCTTAACGGCCGCCACCTTGTCGGCCTGTGGAAATTCTTCTCCGACTAAGTCGGCTGCCAGCACTATCGTTCCTTCCGCTCAGCCTTCAACAGCAAGCTCGTCTGGTACCGGAGTCACTCTTCCAGTAGCCTCTAATCCAATTGTCAACACCTCGACGAAACCCGGCCTAGTTATTACTTACGCGGCCGCCGAAAACAACGTGGATCCCACGACTAATAGTCCGCTCGGAGACCAGTTAGAGCTCACTCTAAAGAACACCACCAGTATCCCCATGAGCGGAATTGAGGTCTACTACGAGATGACCGATATCGTGACGAAGGCAAAGGAAGGCTACTATCAGAAACTGACTGGCATCGTCATTCCACCCAATCAGGCATCAACAATCTATTTCGATGGCAAGAATCAGCCAGGGCATTTCCCAGAGAATCAATTTAGCCTTTACCGAAGTTCCCCTAA
The DNA here is from genome assembly GCA_036504835.1 of Candidatus Nanopelagicaceae bacterium. Classification (GTDB taxonomy): domain Bacteria; phylum Actinomycetota; class Actinomycetes; order Nanopelagicales; family Nanopelagicaceae; genus QYPT01. Next base: position 3,593 of record DASXUM010000043.1, on the reverse strand, counting down.
TGAGGTTGATTTTAAGATATGGGTAAGCGCTCCAGGTGTAAAGATTGCACAAGCGGCCGCAGTCAAATCCAAGGGGACTGGAGAGAAGCCCGGCGCCTGAGCTACAAAGAGGTTGACGACACCACTTCTTGATTCAAAGGTATTCGAATCAAGAAGTGGGCACCATGCGCTTCATCTAAAAGTCGTATATCTCCACCATGCATAAGGACGATTTCTTTTGCAATAGCCAGACCAAGTCCGGCCCCACCTTCATGGCGCGATCTAGAATTATCTAGGCGAGAGAAACGTTCAAATATCCGCTCTCGATCTGCGAAAGGTACGCCTGGACCGTCATCAGCTACTTCCAGAATCGCCGAATCGCCATCCGCCCGCAAAGACACTTCGATTTGACTCTCCGCAAAACGATTAGCGTTTTCAAGCAAATTTACGAAAACCCTACGCAATTGCGATTCGCTGCCACAAATTAGGACCTTTTCAACATTTCTCGTATCAATAATAGCCACTGGCGACAGTGGGAATTCTTCAATTTCCCGAAGGATAATTTCTCCGAGATCGAATTGCTTCCAATTCATAGTGGGTGCGCCGCTGTCACTGACGGCCAAGACCAACAGATCCTCCGTCAGTTCCTGCAATCGCAACGTAGAGCGTAGTAATGCCTTACGACTCTCTTCGCCCCTATTAACCTCGGGATAAAGCAATTCCACCTCCAACTGGGTGCGCATTCCCGCAAGTGGGTTTCTCAATTCGTGCGAAGCGTCGCTTACAAATCTCCGCTGCTTTTGATCCGAAACTTCCAGACGATCCAGCATAGAATTCAAAGTCCTGCCCAGTCTGCCTATTTCATCGTCACTCCGCGGTACGGATACCCGACGCGACAAATCCTTTGCCGAAAGTTGGTCTACTTCAGTACGCATCCTCTCGACGGGGCGCAAGGCCCGTCCGGTTACAACCCACGTGACTAAATAAACGAGCATCGTCACCAGAATATTGAGTGCTATTAGCAATTTGATCAGGTATAAAATCGAGGAATTAGTCTTCTCTAAACTATAACCGGCAACGACAACATATTTCTGCCCTCGGACCACAATTTGTTGGGCGATAATACGGAAATGCACATTGTCGAACGCATTTATTACCCTGTTTTCGGTCACCAACGCATCTTTGTGACCTTTGAATACGGGGGGAGTAATCAGTGCGGCTTCACCGGCAATATTCTTAGTGGTTGAGATTATCTGCCCTTTAGAACCGAGCAATTGCACGAATACCGAGTCATCGCCTATCACGGTAATTTCGGGCGGAAGCACGTGATCTGTCAGGGCGGCCTGAATATCGTTAATCCTCAGTTGCCCACTGGCATCCAAGCCGCGAATCAGCATACTTTGCTCGCTAACCACCAACCAGCCAGAAGCTATTGCCGTAGAAAGCAAAACTATGCTGGTAGCTCCGAGAGCGGCTCTGGTTCGTACTCGAAAACTCTTCACGTCTGCTCTAAATTCATACGGTACCCCACTCCTCGAATAGTCTGGATCGCGGTGAAGGGAAGAATAGGATCTAATTTCTGTCGAAGTCGCCGAATATACACCTCCACAATATTCGGATCTCCGTCGTAATTCATGTCCCAAAGTTCGTCAAGCAGTTCTCTTTTGGAAATGACGCTCTGCGAATTTAGAAGGAAGTAAGTTAAGATCGAAAACTCTTTAGCAGTCAAGTTCAGTTCAACGTCGTGGCAAAATGCTCGATGGGCGTCAGGATCCAACACGAAGGGTCCCCGAACCAATGTTTTCTCAGCGGAAATTCTTTTTGATCGCCGAATTAGGCTCCTGATCCGAGAAAGGAGGACCACGAAAGAAAAGGGCTTGATCAGATAATCATCCGCACCCAAGTCCAGGCCCTCTGCTACGTCTAAATCATCACTTTGCGCAGTGAGCATGAGGATTGGAGTTATGACTCCAATCCTTCTCAACTCCTCGCATATTTCGAACCCGTTCATTTCCGGCAAAAGGATATCTAGCAGGATCAGATCGTAAGAATTTTCACTGGCGAAGTAATATCCTTCCTTCCCATTGGTACAGGTTTCGACCGAGTACCCTTCGGCGACTAATCCCCGGCTCAACGCGGCTACAAGGGCTTCCTCATCCTCAATTATCAAGATCTTAGACATGGAATTGTGCCTTCATATCGCCGACTTTATCTCCTTTGGTAATGAGAAGTTGACGATTGAGAGCCCAACCTGAATGTAACCTGAATTGGTTTCAGGCTCAGTTCAGCGGCTGCATTTGATAATTATCCTGCGTCACAGTGACGAGAAACGAGAGATACGGAGTCGAATATGACAATAAAGTCGCTAACGGGGAAGAAATTCCTCCTAGTTACCGCAGCGGCAGTTCTTGGTTTTGGAGTTGCCGCCTCGTTCGTAGTTCCATCTGCGAACGCCTCACAAGGTTCTACAACGACCGCTGTCAGTACGGTTGAAGCCCCAAGTGCAGAAGCCCCAAGTGCAGAAGCCCCAAGCACCGAGGCAACTGGCATTGACTGCAACAATGGACTGGATGCTTCCGGAGCACAATGCGACGGCGGACCAGCGGCTAATCCTAATGACAACGGCTCAGACGTACAGTCTGGCTCAGAAAATGGTAGCGAAACCACCTCTGGAGTCGATGGAGATAACGTCCAAAGTCAGAACTAGCTATGCAATTTGATCGCCCATATCCTGGCTTGGATCAAGTTGCCAACAACAAGTGCCGCCATTGAAATTCAATGGCGGCACTTGCTTGCCAGATAGATTGTTTAAGGAGCTGAGCAGGCAATGAATTCGTCCTTGAGAAATGAAATAGATGAGCTACTTCTTCGCAGAGTTTGAATATGTTCGAACGCTCAGCGGGATGAATATCGCCATCACCAACACCATATAGACCAGCGACATCGCCAACGGATGTTGGCTGGGGTACGACCCTGCCGTGACTCCAAATTTATTGGTGAGTCCGAACAACTGACGGCACGCTGCCACCATCGTGGAGACGGGGTTCCATTCGGCGAAATATTGAAGCGCTTTGGGCATACCGGTGGTCGGCGCAAACGCGTTTGATAGGAAAGTCAGTGGGAAAGTCACCAAGAAACTGACGTTCTGCACCACCCGCGCATCGCGCGCCGTGAGGCCGACGAAGATGCCGATCCACGAAAGGGCGTATCCAAAGGCAAGTAAAAAGATGAATGCGAATGAAATCTTGAGAAAGCCCGAGCCCGGACGCCAGCCGACGATAAACCCCGCCAGGCCCATCACAAGGAGCACGACGACGTTGAGCGCCGAATCCCCCAACGTCTTGCCGAACAAGAATGCCGAACGGGCGATGGGCAGAGATCTATACCTATCTATCAAGCCCTTTGTCATATCCTCTGCGACACCGGAGGCAGTGCCAGCCAAAGTGAAGGCCACAGTCTGGACGAAGATGCCAGGCATAAGGAATTGGACGTAGCCGCCTGGTTGGCCCGAAGTTATCGAGCCGCCGAAGACGTATCGAAAGAGCAGCACGAACATGACCGGCTGAATCGTCGAGAAGATAAGGACTTCGGGCACTCGAATAAGCAGCATTAAC
>DASXUM010000042.1:0-2739 GCA_036504835.1 Candidatus Nanopelagicaceae bacterium | reverse complement strand
CTTCCGACACCTGAGTCGTGAGATCCGATTCCATGAAGTGATGTGGATGCCATTGGAATGAAGACCAATGCCATACCGGTGCTCATGATGATCAGAGACGGGAACACGTGAGAGAAGTACGGTGTTGTTGGCGTGATCCTGGTGAGAAGAAGCAGACCAACAGTGGACTGAAGAAGTCCCCAGATCATCAGCGGACGTGGTCCCATGGTTGGAAGCAACTTCGCGGAGATTCCGGCGAAGAGAATGATTCCAATCGAGAACGGCAGGAACGCGAAGCCGGTGCGAATAGGAGAGTATCCGAGGATTACCTGTAGGTAGAGGCCAAGGAACAGGAACATCGAGAACAGACCTGAACCGACGAAGAGTGATCCGAGATATGAACCCGCACGGTTGCGTTCAGCGAGGATTCGCATTGGCAGAAGTGGGTTCTTGACGCGCATTTCAATGGCGATGAACACTGTTAGGAACAGCGCTGCAAGACCGAAGAACAGGAAGGTGTGACCGTCTGTCCATCCATCTTTTGCTGCCAACGTGAATGCGTAGACGAGTGAGAAGAGACCAAGGGTGGCGGTAAGTACGCCGGGAATGTCATAGCTGCGGTCGCCGACGGCCTTTGATTCCTTGATGAATGGTCGAGCAAGCAACGCGGCGATGATTGCGATTGGGACGTTAACGCCCAAGCACCAGCGCCAGTTCGCGTACTCGGTAAGAACGCCACCCATGATGAGGCCGATTGCGGCGCCTCCACCGGAGATTGCACCGTAAACACCGAACGCCTTTGCGCGCTCTTTTGGAACAGTGAACGTGACGTTAAGAAGTGACAGTGCCGCAGGGGTTAGCAGGGCACCGAATGCGCCTTGTAGTCCGCGTGCTGCGAAAAGTAGACCTTGGGTTGATGCGATGCCGCCAAGTGCCGATGCACCTGCGAATCCGAGAAGACCGATGATGAAGATCTTCTTGCGACCAACGTAGTCAGCAATTCGCCCACCTAGGAGAAGGAGGGAGCCGAAGGCCAAGGTGTATGAAGTGACGACCCATTGCTGGTTCGCACTGGAAATGTGGAGCGCTGCTTTCGCACTTGGGATCGCGATGTTGACGATTGATGAGTCAAGGACGACCATCAACTGTGCAATCGCGATGACCATAAGTGCACGCCATCTTTTCGGATCAAGACCCTCTTCTGGGGTCTCTCTGTTTAACTCTGGTGCTATTTGGGACACGTGTCTCTCCTCGTGGGTGGCTGCTTGCGACGTGGTAGTGAGTACTACTGGTTTGAGAATTACTTGGATGAATGCTGAAGAACTGGCAGGAGAACGTCGTCTACGAAGTTCTCGATAAATTTGCGAGTGATGCTTTCCTTAGACATAAAGACTCGGAAGCCGATGACTGCTGGGACGATTTGGTAGACCAATTCGCGTTTGGCGTCTGCGGGGATCTCTCCGCGCAATACTGCGCGATCGAACATCGCAGAACCTGCTGCGCTTGCCTTCTGTGAGAGAGGCTGATGAAGAAGTGCTGCTAGATCTTCATCGTCGCGGGCAGTGCACATGAGACCGGCGATCAGTTGACCGTCCGCGCTCTTCATGATCTTCACTTTCTCCGAAACCGCCTCGATAAGGTCACCGCGCAGGCTTCCTGTATCGATGAGTGGCATTTTGGAGAATGCGTAGTGGTGAACTGCGTCAGCCACGAGGGCTGCCTTGTTCTTCCACCGGCGATAGATGGTGGCCTTGCTTACCCGGGCTCGGAGGGCGACGAGATCCATCGTGATGCTCTCGTATCCGATTTCCCGAAGGAGCTCGACCGTGGCTTTTTCAATTGCAATATCGCGTGATTTGTCTCGAGGGCGGCCAATGCACTGAGCGATACTCATGGTCTGCCTCCCTCTCAAATCGAAACGATACCGTACCGTATCGTAATTGGCTCGATTCTGGCAAATTGCGCCTTACGATTGCCCAATGAGCACAATGAAGCCCCGGTCAGGTCTGGTTACCGATGGAATGGAGCGAGCTCCGGCACGCGGAATGTTGCGCGCGGTGGGCATGCAGGATGGCGACTGGGTCAAGCCGCAGATAGGCATTGTCTCTTCCTGGAACGAGATTACCCCCTGCAATCTTTCCCTCGACCGGTTGGCCAAAGCCTCGCGCCAAGGCGTCATCGACGCCGGCGGATTCCCCATGCAATTCGGAACTATTTCGGTCTCGGACGGAATCTCCATGGGCCACGAGGGCATGCATTTCTCGCTGGTTTCTCGCGAGGTAATTGCCGATTCAGTTGAGACCGTCATGCAGGCTGAACGCCTTGATGGAATGGTCACCTTCGCAGGGTGCGATAAATCCTTGCCAGGCATGATGATGGCCGCTGCGCGTATCGATGTCGCCAGCGTTTTTGTCTATGCGGGATCGACTCTGCCAGGACAAGTCGATGGCAAAGATGTCACGATCATCGACGCATTCGAAGCAGTTGGAGCATGCGCTCGCGGCCTGATTACGCAAGACAAACTAGATCAAATCGAACGCGCCATCTGCCCCGGCGAAGGTGCATGCGGCGGTATGTACACCGCGAACACCATGGCGACAGTGGGGGAGGCAATCGGACTTTCACTTCCAGGATCTGCTGCGCCACCAGCGGTTGATCGTCGACGTGATGCTTTCTCGGTAAAAGCAGGTGCTGCAGTTGTTGAATTGATTCGTCAGGGAATCACAACACGCGACATTCTCACAAAGCCAGCATTTGAAA
>DASXUM010000041.1:0-47940 GCA_036504835.1 Candidatus Nanopelagicaceae bacterium | reverse complement strand
ACGGCGACGGTCAGGTGACGCTTCTTCATTAGTTCTCCTCATAGAATTCGTAACTATGGGATAGAACGAAGCCAAGGCCCCCAGCGTTACAGCAAATACCCAGTTTTTCTTCAGTAGATAGGCTTGGCCGACCCGAAGATTGGAGTTGATATGACTGTGGGGCCCACGAGTTTTCCACGCGAGGCTTTTTCCGACGTCCTCACGGCAAATGCCGCCTTCGTGACCGATTTCGAAGGGCGCAATCTCAGCGGAAGTGCCGCCCGCGGTCTGGCGATAGTCACCTGTATGGACTCACGGGTCAATCCACTCGAGGTTGTCGGGATGCAGGCAGGGGATGCCAAGATCCTGCGAAACGCGGGAGCGCGCGTAACCGAGGACGTCCTTCGCACCCTGGTTCTGGCCACCTACCTCCTAGGGGTGAATCGAATCCTGGTGATGCCCCATACCGACTGCCGGATGGCGCAGGGCGAGGAAGCGGCGATACACGCAACTATTGCCGACCAGCACGGGGTCGACACTCGAAGCCTGGAATTTCGCACAGTCTCGGATCAGAAGAAGGCGCTGGCCACCGACGTCACCCGAATTCGCTCGTATCCGCTTTTACGTGATGGGGTCACAGTTGGTGGCGCGATCTACAACGTCACAACCGGAGCCATTGAACCTTTGGATTGCTAAGAGCAGTGAAACTGCGCATCGTCATAGGGGTCGCCAATTTCTTTGGCGCCCTATCGCGATTGGCCAAACGCGGTAGCGGTGTAATGGTGACGGGTCGAATCATCCTCAAACTCCAGCCCAACGCCGTGGATCTACTTTCGCGAAAAAGAAAAGTAATTCTTGTATCTGGCACCAATGGGAAGACCACTACGACCTCGCTTGTCTTCTCGGCGTTATCGGTCAACAACAAGGTAGTCAGCAATTACACCGGTGCGAATTTGTTCGCGGGCCTTGCTGCGGCACTCAGCAAGAATCTTGCCGCGCCCATGGCGGCACTCGAAGTGGATGAAATGGTCATGCCGTGGGCGATCAAGCAGACCCAACCCGAGATGGTGATCTTGCTCAATCTGGGACGCGACCAACTCGACCGCTTGTCTGAGGTCCGTTTCGTTGCGCAGAAATGGAAGGACGCGCTCGTCGCACTTCCCAAACGCTGCCTCATTCTTGCCGACGCCGACGATCCCTTTGTCGTCTGGGCTGCCCTCGATTGGAGCAACGTCCTCTGGTTTAGCGCAGGCGGGCGCGGCCACATCGACGCATCCACCTGCCCCGCCTGCGGTGCGGTACTTCAGTGGAACCGCGATGGCTCGAATTACTCATGCGAATGTGGTTTTGCAAGGCCCGATGCGCAGTGGGTGCTCAGTGGCAACGAGTTGCAGGGGCCGGAGAATCAAAAAGTGAGCGTCATCAGCGGTATTCCAGGTCGAGCCGCTTTATCAAACGCGGCCCGGGCCATAGTTGCCGCGTCGTACTTTGGAGTTGATCTGCGCGATTCTGCGCGAGCGATTTCGGCAGTTGCCAGTGTCGACGGTCGTTTTGCGACATTGAGAATCGAGAACACAAACTTTCGATTGCTGCTCTCTAAGAATCCGGCCAGCTGGCGCGAGACACTTGCGACAAGCGCATTGGGTCCGGAGCGGGTTCTTCTTGTCGTAAACGCGAAAACACAAGATGGTAAAGACACATCTTGGTTATGGGATGTGGATTTCACTCCGCTGAAGGAAAGGTACGTCGTTGTTACCGGCGAGCGGCGCTTGGATGTTTCAGCACGTTTGACCGTCAACGAGATTCCACATCACCTTGTTGAAGACGAGACAGCGGCTGCCAAGTTGCTCGGTGAAGTCGAAGCCGACCTCATCGCCTCGTATACGGCCTTTCACCGACTGGCAAAGTTGGTGACCAAATGACGTTCACAATCGTTCACCTGCTTCCGGAGTTGCTCGGAACTTATGGTGACCGCGGAAACGTAGAGATCCTCAGTTGGAGGCTCAAGCAACGCGATGTCGCGCACGAGGTTCTGACTGTCGGTGCCGCAGATGCGATTCCGACATCGGCTGATCTATATCTCCTAGGTGGCGGTGAGGATGACGCTCAGATAGCCGCGACAGAGATACTTGCAAAGAATGACTCTCTTAAGAAGGCGCTCACAAACGGCGCGCACATATTTGCCGTGTGCGCGGGATTCCAGATTCTCGGTACGCGCTTTCCAGCAAGTGGAGATCGCGTCATCACCGGACTCGACCTCGTTGGCGTTGAGACCGTTTCCGCGAAACATCGCTCTGTCGGCGAAATTCTCTCGCGTCCCACCGTTCCGATAGAAATGTTGACGGGCTTTGAAAATCACGGCGGCCAGACCCGATTCCTCGATGAACTCACGCCGCTGGGCCATGTTGTTAAAGGGATCGGCAATGGGCAGGGAAGCAACGCCGATGGACTGGTGACACCGCAGATTGTGGCGACGTACATGCACGGACCGGCTTTTGCTCGGAACCCCGAATTAGCCGATTGGATTCTTGCTCGAAAGATCGGACATCTCGCAACTATCTCGACGCCGATCTTCAATCAACTCCACGATGAGCGAGTATCCAAGACAAGTTAATGAGAAGCGTTTCGCCTTCGGACAGGTACACGCGTCTGCGGCGGGGCAAGGTTATTCAAGAAGTCCTTGATGATGGCTTGAGACAATTCTGGCTTCTCTTTTACGACGAAGTGCGAAGTACCGGGCACGATTGCGAGCCGCCCTTGCGGCAGGGCCTCATACAGCGAGGTGATGTGCTCGAAACTGAAGTTCTCGTCATCCCCGGCCATGATCAAGGTTGGACATGTGACATTGGCAAGATCGGCTTTCGTCAGATTCGGCTCACTCGTCCATATCGCCCACATTCGCGCGACTTTGGAGTCGATTGCCTCGGGACTATCGGGTGATCGTTCGGCATGCTCCAGACGATCTTCGATGGAGACTTCCCACAATTCAATCGGCTCACCGCCGCTTTCGTGGTGATAGTTAGCGCCAATCGCGATCACGGAACGGACTAGATCTGGGCGTTGCATCGCCACCAACAGAGCGATGATGCCGCCGTCGCTCCAACCGATGAGGTGGGCGGGCTCCTTCACTACATCCTCGAGGTAGGCGATTGCTTCTTTGGTTTGAAAATCAAAGTGGAAGCTTCCGACTTGGTCGGCCGTGCGGCCCTGGCCGGTTCTGTCATAGGCGAAAACATGGAAGGAATCCTCCACCGCAGGAAGAATGCAATAGTCCCAATCTTCGGTGGCACTAAGTCCACCATGTAGGAGTACAACCGCTTCGCCGTTATTTGCCCACTCGAGATTCCAGATTGAATGCCCGCGTAGATCTATGTACTCGCCCATTTATTCGGAGTCCATGATGTGGCGGTTGCCGCGGTCAAAGGTGAGGTAATTCCACATCCAGTCAGCCATGGTGAGAACTTTATTGCGCCCGCCTAACAAATAGAAAAGGTGGAGGAAGAGCCAGGCAAACCACGCGGGTGCGCCAACTAAACGGAGCTTCTTCACTTCAACGACGGCCTTCTGTCGGCCGATCGTGGCCATGGATCCCTTGTTCTTGTAGACGAAGGGGAGAAACGCCTTGCCCTCAGTAATCCGCTTGATTTGTTCGGCGACGAAGTTTCCCTGCTGCATCGCAACAGGTGCGACCATCGGCAAGAATCGCCCGTCACTTCCCTTGGCTCCCGCGATATCTCCGATGGCCCAGAAGCCTGGATAGTTCCGGACTTGCAGAGTGGGTTCGACATCAATTCTCGTTGAGATGATTGGAAGCGAAAGGTTCTGTGCCAGCGGCTGACCTTGAACTCCGGCGGCCCAAATTGTCACCTCTGATGGGACGGTGTTTCCATTCTTGAGCAGGATTTTTCGCGGGGTGATCTCCTGCACCGCGGTCTCAGTGAGAACCGTGACGCCAAGTTTTTCCAGATCCTTCTTCGTTCGCGCCGAAAGGGACGGAGAGAAACTGGGAAGAAGGCGCGGTCCGGCTTCGATGAGATAAATGTCAATGTGCTTTGCGGCATGTTCCTCGTCCGAAGTGAGGGGACCGCGGACAAGTTCGGCGAGTGCCCCGGCCATCTCCACACCAGTTGGCCCTCCGCCCACTACCGATATCGAGAGCCGAGTCTCGTCCTCAAAACGACAGAGGTCTTCGAACCTTCTCATCACTTCTGCGCGGATGCTGATTGCCTCCGCCACACTTTTCATGCCGAGCGCATTTTCGGTGACCCCTTTGATTCCAAAGTCAGCGGTTGCCGATCCGAGTGCGACTATCAAGTGATCAAAGGAAAGTACTTCGCTGCTGTCCAGCTTCACTTCTTTGTTGCGATGATCTATTGAAATGGGCGAGCCCATCCGGAAAGCAATATCGGTGTTGCGAAGCGCACCGCGAATCGGGTAAGCCACGTGATCGGCAGCGAGACCTGCCGTGGCAACTTGGTAGAGGAGCGGAAGGAATGTCTGGAAATTGTGACGGTCTACCAGCGTTACTTCGGCACTGTCGGCCAATGCTCTCGCTGCGTTCAGACCGCCGAATCCAGCGCCGAGAATTACTACCTTTGGTTTAGTAATGGCACTAACTCCTTATTTCAATGGGGATAGACCAATCCTAATCTTCACAGAGATATGCGGCTGACCATTAAGGCGACGTCGACGAGCGCAAGCACCATTACAAGTGGGAAGCAATAACGTGGCGGCGCAAAGAAGAGCAAGAAAACAGTAATAATACTGAGTGGTATGGGGAACCAAATATGCGTATGACTGGCAAGTGTCACTGCGATGATGAGAAGAGAAGTGCCCGCAATCACAAGACTTGCTCTGGTGCCAAGTCTTTGCGGCAATCCATAAAGTCCAACTCGTCGATCTCTCTCCATATCTTTAACCACATTGGCGAAATGCGCCGCGACGCCGAAAAGTGCACCGAGTATTACGAGCCAGAGAGGCACGGGGTGATTTTTGCTCAGTGCAATCGCACTCGGGAACGCTGCAAATGCGATCACATATGGCAACGGCGAGAGCACGGATTTCTTGAAGTGGAAGTTGTAAGCGATACCGCAACTAACACCAAGCAGATGAAGAGAACCACCGCGGATACCGAATGGTCCGAAGAGCGATAAGAGAATGCATGCTGTCAACGAGATGCCGGTTGCGACGCGGACGGTTCCGACCGAGACGGTTCCATTTGCAAGGGGCTTATTTTTCCTTCCCTGCGATCGGTCGCTCTCTATATCCACCAGGTCGTTGGTCCATCCGATGCAGAGTTGTCCAGTGAAGATTGTCAGGGCGATTCCGAGGGCGCTTCCAAGTGACCCGCTGGACTGCGCCATCAGGAAGCCGATGAGAGTGACCATCAAGGTGGGCCCGATGTGTGAAGTGCCAAGGAGACGCATGCGGAGATTCTGCCCCGTCATGGCACACTTGTAACCATGCATGAGTTCACGTTGGAGGTTGAAGACCTCGCGAAGGAAGTTCTGTCGTACAGCCTTCATCGATTGAAGACCGATCCGCCCCTTGATGGTCCTCGAACTGCTGAAGATCTCTTCATGGAGGTGGGAAATACCATCACAGAGAAGGGCTTGGGCGGACACGAGGCACTAGAAGTTTTCAAGAGCGTCCTTGCCAAAGCGTGTATCTCTACAGACCATCCGCGGAACTTGGCCTTCATCCCATCAGCACCAAGTGAATATGCAAACCTTTTCGACCTCGTTGTCGGGGCAAGTGCGCTGTACGGGGGATCGTGGCAGGAGGGGTCAGGCGCGGTCTTCGCCGAAAACCAAGCCCTGCGCTGGCTTTCAGATCTCGCAGGATTGCCGAAAAGCGCCGGTGGAGTCTTCGTGCAAGGCGGAACGATCGGCAATCTTTCTGCTTTGGTCGTGGCACGAGCGGAAGCACGAAAGCGCTGGCCAGAGACAACGCGTTGGGCAATTGCCTGCAGTCAAGAAGCGCACTCATCCATTTCTTCAGCGGCGCAGGTTATGGATGTCGACGTCTTGGCGATTACCCCTGATGCGAACGGGAAATTGCGAGGAATAGATGTCGCCCGTGAAATCGACAGGTATCACGATTCGCAGAGCGCACGGGTATTCGCTGTTGTTGCAACAGCCGGCACCACCAACCTAGGAACGATCGATGATCTCGTCACTGTCGGCAATGCCACGAAGGATCGCGATCTCTGGTTCCATGTTGATGGCGCCTATGGACTTGCCGCGCTCTGCGCACCATCGCAACGGCCCAAGTTCGCCGGAATTGAACTTGCTGATTCATTTATCGTCGATCCGCACAAATGGCTCTTCGCACCCTTTGACGCGTGCGCGCTTGTTTATCGCGAACCTGCTCTGGCCAAAGCCGTGCATACCCAGCACGCCTCCTACCTTGAGACGTTGCAAGAGGACTCCTCCTGGAACCCCTCGGACTATGCGATCCATCTGACCCGTCGCACCCGGGGTCTGCCGTTCTGGTTCTCTCTCGCAGCCCACGGAACCGATGCGTACGCGGAGGCGATCGAGAAGACGATCAGCGTGGCCCAATCCGCCGCCGAGCAAATCCGCAACCACCCCCGGCTCGAGCTCATTCGAGACCCCGAACTCTCCGTCGTCGCCTTCACCCGCCCCGGCTGGGAGGCAGCTGATTACCAGAAGTGGAGCGATGATCTGCTCCATGACCAGATCGGCTTTATCCCACCCTCCTCCCACCACGGCCTGCCGATCCTGCGCTTTGCCATCGTGAACCCGTGGACCAAGGTCAGCGATATCCAGACCCTGCTGGCCACCCTCTAAATGAGGGCACTTTCACCCCATCTGCCTTAGGCTTGTGGCATGGACGAGAGCGCAATGACCACTTCCCCCGATCAGGCCAGCGGGCTCAGTGACCTGGAAGTGCGGATCCTGGAGTTCGAGCGGAGCTGGTGGCGCTATGCCGGGGCCAAGGAGAGCGCTATCAAGGAGCTCTTCGATATGAGCGCCCCGCGCTACTACCAACTCCTCAATGATCTGATCGACCGGGAGGATGCCCTGCTTGCATCGCCCATGCTGGTCAAGCGGCTGCGCCGTCTTCGCCAGGCGCGTATGAGCGCCCGTTCCTCCCGCTAAAACCCCTCTTAAACCTTTTACCCGCCTCATTCGCCTCATTTGCCCGTACGTATTGGCCTGCTCTAGATTTAGCGTTAGCACTCTAGGGGTGTGAGTGATAATTCACCCATAACGGAAAACATAGGAGCGAAAACAACTATGGCAAAGCAGATTGCCTTTAACGAAGAGGCCCGTCGTGGCCTAGAACGTGGCATGAATATCCTGGCGGATGCGGTCAAGGTAACCCTTGGACCCCGTGGCCGAAATGTCGTTTTGGAGAAGAAGTGGGGGGCCCCCACGATCACAAACGACGGCGTCTCGATTGCAAAAGAGATCGACCTGGAAGATCCGTGGGAAAAGATTGGCGCAGAACTTGTTAAGGAAGTTGCCAAGAAGACCGATGATGTTGCAGGCGATGGAACCACCACTGCAACCGTGCTTGCTCAAGCATTAGTCCGCGAAGGACTTCGCAACGTTGCTGCCGGCTCAAACCCAATGGCTCTCAAGCGCGGCATTGAGAAGGCTGTCGAAGCCGTTGTTGCTGAACTCGTTGCCATGGCAAAGAACGTCGAGACCAAGGAGCAGATTGCAGCTACTGCATCAATTTCCGCCGCGGATACGACGATCGGCGAGATGATCGCCGAGGCGATGGACAAGGTCGGCAAAGAAGGCGTTATCACCGTTGAAGAGTCAAACACTTTCGGTCTCGAGCTTGAGCTCACTGAAGGTATGCGTTTCGACAAGGGTTATATCTCCCCTTACTTCGTCACCGATTCAGATCGCATGGAAGCCGTCCTCGAAGACGCTTACATCTTGATCGCCAATTCCAAGATTGCAAACATCAAGGATCTTCTTCCAATTCTGGAGAAGGTAATGCAGTCAGGAAAGCCACTTGCAATCATCGCTGAAGACATCGAAGGCGAAGCACTTGCAACATTGGTAGTAAACAAGATTCGCGGAACCTTCCGGTCTGCCGCAGTGAAGGCACCAGGTTTTGGAGATCGTCGCAAGGCGATGCTGCAAGACATTGCAATCCTCACTGGCGCAACCGTCATCTCCGAAGAAGTTGGCTTGAAGCTAGACCAAGCTGGCATCGAACTTCTCGGTCACGCACGTAAAGTTGTTATCAGCAAGGACGAAACCACCATTGTTGAAGGCGGCGGAAACGAAGACCAGATCAAGGGCCGCGTAACTCAGATCCGTCAGGAGATTGAGAAGAGCGACTCTGATTACGACCGTGAGAAATTGCAGGAGCGTCTTGCCAAGTTGGCCGGCGGAGTTGCAGTTATCAAGGCTGGAGCCGCTACTGAGGTAGAACTCAAAGAGCGCAAGCACCGCATTGAAGATGCAGTCCGTAACGCAAAAGCAGCGGTAGAAGAGGGCATTGTTGCCGGTGGTGGCGTTGCGCTACTCCAGGCAGCGAAAGTTGCGTTCTCCAAACTCAAGCTCGAAGGTGACGAAGCCACTGGTGCAAAGATCGTAGAAGCATCAATTGAAGCGCCACTAAAGCAAATTGCTATCAACGCTGGACTTGAAGGCGGAGTTGTTGTCGAGAAGGTTCGTCATCTCGAAGCTGGATTCGGTCTCAATGCAGCAACTGGCGAGTACGTTGACATGATCAAGGCTGGCATCATCGATCCTGCAAAGGTAACGCGCTCTGCATTGCAGAACGCCGCTTCGATTGCCGCACTCTTCATCACAACAGAAGCCGTGATAGCAGACAAACCTGAGAAGAAACCAGCAATGCCAGCAGGTCCTGGCGGCGGGGATATGGACTTCTAAGCAGTAATCCATAACTAGAGTCATATAAAGAGAGGACTCCCGATTACCTCGGGAGTCCTTTCTGCTTTTCTTTTAATGTGATTGCATTGCTCTCCTACAGAGAACGGAGATCACGTGTCGCGCAAAAGTATCCAAACGAAGATGGCACTGCGCGCCTTCCTCGCAGCGAGTTCAGCTCTCGTATTAATTACATCGGTGTCACCAATTGCAACAGCCGCAGATCATGGCAAGAGTGGAGATCACGGAAAGCCCACCAGCCCCGGTAAGAGCGGAGAGCACGGCAAGAGTGCTTCCAAGTCCACCGTTGACGAGATTCTAAAAGCAATACAGCATTCGCCAGTTTTCAACGGCAAAGGCAAGAAGTTCGAAAACAATGGCAAGGCGCTAGAAGCGCAGACCAATTCACTGTTGAAGAAGTTGAATAAGTTAAGCGGATCGAATCCTGCTGTGCTTTCTGCAATCAACACTTACAAAGCCAGTGTGGACACTGCAACAGCAACATTCCAAATCTCACTAAAGACCGCCAAGGATGCCTACAAGGCAGCATTGGCGGCCGCGACTACTGATTCTGCAAAGCAGAGTGCTGAGGACGCCTACAAGGCGGCAGTTCTTGCGGCGCAACAGAGCTTCAATACGGCCATCGCGGCGGCCAACCTCGCGCTCAAGACTGCGCTGACAGCACAGCTGCCAGCGCCGAGCGCGAGTGTGTCACCGTCGCCTTCCCCGTCTCCATCATCGACCTGATCTCCAAAGGGCCGACGGTAGGAGAAGCGGTCAGGACTCCCGATTACCTCGGGAGTCCTTTCTGCTTTACCCTTACCCCATGCCTAAGAAGACTGCAGGGAACTTTGACGCACTAGAACTGGCACGAGCGGCCGTTCTGGCTGATGCAGGTGGCGCCAAGTTTGTCGGCGATTACCTTGACGTTGAATTCGACTCTGAGGCACGTCTGGCTAGCTACCTCTTCGAAGCATTCCTCCCTGGCTACAAGGGTTGGCGTTGGGTAATCACCGCAGTTCGGGTTGACGAGGATTCCGAGCCAACTATCTGCGACGTTGTATTGCTTCCGGGTCCTGATTCGCTGTTGGCACCCGAATGGATTCCCTATGTCGAACGGATCCAACCTGGCGATATTGGAGTGGGAGACGTTGTTCCGAGTACTCCAGATGATCCGCGTTTGGTTCCGGGCTATGCCGCACTTCCAGCCGATGAGGAATTAGATGCCGTTCAGATGTGGGAGTTGGGTCTGGGACGCCCACGTGTGATGTCGATTGAAGGACGCGATCAAGCGAGCAAGCGCTGGTATGCGGGAGATCGTGGACCCGATTCACCCATTGCGAAAGCTGCACCAAAACCATGTGCTTCATGTGGTTTCTTCATCCCGATTGCCGGCTCATTGAAAGGTGCTTTCGGCGTATGCGCCAATGCCATCTCCCCTGAGGATGCGCGTGTTGTATCGGTGGATCACGGCTGCGGAGCGCACTCCGAAGCGACGCTTTAATCCCTGTTCCTCTAACCGATCCCCTACTGTAAACTCGTCCTCTGCCCGTAAATCCCTCACGGCTCAAACGAGTTCAAGCAATTTAAAGGAGAGTTCCCATGCCTAGTGGTCGCGTGAAATGGTTTAGCCTGGAAAAAGGCTTCGGTTTTATCGCCTCCGACGAAGGCGAAGATGTGTATTTGGCGGCGACATCTCTGCCTGAAGGCGTGACCACCGTGAAACCGGGAACCAAGTTGGAATTCGGCGTGGCCGATGGACGACGTGGACCGCAAGCACTCTCAGTTCGGATCATTGATGCCCCGCCTTCACTTGCGGCGCAAGCCCACGTCAACAGCGACGACCTGGCTGCGATGATCGAGGACACCATCAAGATCTTGGACAAAGTGGGAAATGGTCTGCGTCATGGGCGTCACCCATCCGCGGTTGAAGCTGAGCGGGTCGGAAAAGTTCTCCGGGGAATCGCCTCGCAGCTAGAGGCTTAAATCCCGCTGCGGCGTGCCCGTCGGATTGTGTAGTAAATGCCTATTAATCCCAGGCCCGTGCCGGAAACGCAGGTCCAGATTATTTTCGACTGCGCGTTGACGAGTATGGCGATCACTCCTGCGACGACCCATGCGCACGTGCAGAGAGCGAGTTGGAGAACGACCGATCTCACATTCTGAGCCATGAGCAGATAGTAGTCCACGCATGCACTGGGGAAGTGGCGATAGGGTGGCAATAGGAGGTCGATAGGTGCGCATTGAAGAAACTGGCAATTGGCGCGCTTTTCGACATCGTAATTTCCGAATCCTTTTCGCAGCAAACACCGTGTCCAATATCGGAACCTGGGCACAGCGAATTGCCCAAGACTGGCTGGTGCTTCAGCTAACCCACAGTGGAACATATTTGGGATTGGTTACGGCACTTCAATTCACCCCGGTACTTTTCCTAAGCCTGCATGGCGGTGCATTGGCCGATCGCTTCGACAAGCAGAAGGTTCTGATTGCCACCAATATCGCAGGCGGTCTTTCTGCCGGAATTCTCGGTCTGCTTGTCACAACTCACCACGTCCGACTCTGGCATGTTTTCTCCCTTGCCTTCCTACTTGGGGTTGCGAACGCAGTGGATGCTCCTGTGCGCCAGAGTTTCGTGGCCGAGGTAGTGGGGCATAGCGATGTAGGAAATGCGGTGAGCCTCAACTCCGCGAATTTCAATGCAGGACGGCTTATCGGGCCAGGTGTATCAGGTGCGCTTATTGCCGCATTCGGAACAGGGCCATCGTTTTTGCTTAACGGTGGCTCATACCTTCTGGTGATATTCGCGCTGATGAGCCTGCGAAAGAGCGAGTTCTACATTCAAGCAAGAAGTACTGGCGTTGCCAATGTGCGCGAAGGTTTGAGATATGTGAGGGCCAGGCCAGATCTCTACGTCGTCATGATTGTCATCTTCTTTATGGCGACATTCGGTTTGAATTTTCAGATTTTCAATGCGCTCGCGGCGACCAAAGTTTTTCATCGTGGTGCAATGTCCTTCGGCCTTCTAGGCACCTTCGTCGCAATCGGTTCATTCAGTGGAGCAATCATCTCTGCCAGACTCGAGCGCTTTCGCCGAACCATGTTCGTTGTATACGGCGCAATGACTTTCGGCACCGCAATCTTCATCCTCGCTTTTATGCCGACCTATATGGCTTATGCGGTATGGCTGCCAGTCTGTGGCTTCACGGCCCTCACCACTTTGATAAGCGCGAACTCGCTCATGCAGGTTAACTCCGACCCAGTGGTGCGCGGCCGAGTTATGGGGATCTACCTTCTTGTCTTCCTTGGTGGCGCCCCCATCGGCTCTCCGCTAATCGGGTGGACTGCAGAAAAGATTGGCGTTCGGCTGACTCTGGCGGGCTGCGGTGCAATCACAATTTTCGCGGCGCTATTCGCTTTTCAACGCTTCCGCGACAAAGTTGAAGTGCCAACCGACTTCTCCGTTGACGTTGTGCTACCGCCCCCATATGACAATAAGAGCTAGTACGCCAAAGAGCGCTACCAAAGTTATTAGCCGCCTAGTCTTGTAAGTCATCCTCAGTTCACCGAGCTCAATTCATCCTGCGTTGGGTGCGCAGAAGGTATCGCGACGATCGTTGTGAAGGCAATGACTATCAGTACAGGAACCATCAAGTACGCCCGTGAAATCCCTAGATGGTCGCCTAAGACGCCCAGGATGAATGGGGCTGCGGCGATTGCAACTCCCGATCCCAACGAACTCCGCCCTATGGCCAAGTCTGGACGTCCTTCGCTGAACGCGATTAACCGTTGCGCTGCAAGTGCGAACTGCATGGAGATACCCATGCCCGCTACCAAGAGTCCGGCAAGAGAGATCCAGAGTGTGTGCGACAGCCAGAGAGTGGCGAAGCCTACGAACTGCGCGAGAATCACAGTCTTCAACTGACTATCTACTTGCGCCCGTCGCAAGACAAGTGGGCCAAACCATCTGCCTAACCCCATCCCGCTACCGAGGGCGACAATGCAGATCGTCGACAGTGCTGCGCCTGATCCCACTCGGTTGCGCAGCAAGGCAGCTGCCCAGAAAGTGGTGGCGAATTCGCTTGAGATACATGCAACAAACCCAATCCATGAAATCCAGAATTTGCGATTGAGTTTCCCCTTCTGTGGCCCGGCCTCGTCAGGTATGTGCTCTTCGGCGATGAAAGAGCGCGTATATAGGTACAGAAAAATGCTGAATGGAACTGCCAGTAGGAGCCCAAGGCGCCAATCGAACGAGGTAGCCGCAATCGCGCCCACAGCCAAAGTTCCAAGGACATAACCGACAGATGAAATGCCGCTTGCCTGAGAGACCGCGTCGGAGGGTTGCAGGGGATAGTGGTGCGAAAGTTGCGTCACCATCGCGACGACGACAGTGGAGGTTCCAAATCCCGTGATCAACGTCGCTGCCAAGGTGAGTTGGATTGGCGGCGAGAAGACGAACATGAGTATCCCCACAGAGAAGATCGCCAGACCCAGCCATGAAGTCGTCGCACGACCGAAGCGATGTGCCAGTCTCGGTGAGAAGACGCCGGCTAATATCGACGCGATCCCCATTGCAGTCCCGTGCAAGCCAGCGATCGTCAGCGAGGTGTGTTGCTGGGTCCGAAGGAGTGGTTGAGCCGGACCGAATCCACCTAAGTAGAAATTTACGACGGCGACTTGTAGTGCAATGGCCCAAAAGACACGATCACGTTTTAGCGTCATGCATTCAAACCAGGATACGAGCAGTTACAGCGCGTTGACGACGAAGTCGATCGAAGCGGTGAGTGCATCGATATCGCTTGGCTCGATCGCGGGGAACATTCCGATGCGCAGCTGGTTCTTGCCCAATTTGCGGTACGGCTCAGTGTCCACGATTCCGTTTGCACGAAGTGTTGCGGCGACTTTTGCCGCATCAATGGAGTCATCGAAGTTGATCGTGCCGACCACGTTTGACCTCATGGAAGGGTCTGCGACGAAGGGCGTTGTGTAAGCGGTCTTCTCTGCCCACGAGTACAGACGTGAAGCAGAATCTGCGCTACGTCCGGCGGAGAACTTCATTCCGCCATTGGTGTTCATCCACTCGATCTGCTCGGCGAGAAGGATCAAGGTCGCCAGCGCGGGAGTGTTGTAGGTCTGGTCCAGGCGGCTATTTTCAATGGCGGTCGTCAGGTCGAAGAATGCGGGGACCCAGCGGTTGGTGCTCTTGATCTTCTCCACCCGCGCAATTGCAGCCGGGCTCATGAGCGCTAGCCAGATGCCACCATCTGAAGCGAAGGATTTCTGAGGCGCGAAGTAATAGGTATCGAACTCCTTGGCATCCACGGCCAAGCCACCGGCGCCGCTGGTTGCATCGACCAGTACCAGCGCACCGTCGCTACCCGCAGGCCGACGAATCGGCATGGAGACGCCTGTGCTGGTTTCGTTGTGCGTCAAAGCGTAGACATCGATGGCTTCCTCTGCTTTTGCCATGGGGTGCGTCCCGGGCTCGGAGCTGATAATCGATGGCACATCAAGGAAAGGCGCCTCTTTGGCGGCCGCGGCGAACTTGGAGGAGAACTCGCCGAAGACAAGGTGCTGCGAGCGTGATTCAATCAATCCGAATGTGGCGATATCCCAGAACGCGGTGGATCCGCCGTTGCCGAGGACGACTTCGTATCCTTCGGGAAGTTCAAATAGGGATGAGAGTCCTTCTCGAACGCGATGAACTACGTTCTTCACGGGCTTTTGGCGATGCGATGTTCCAAGGATGGAGGAGCCGCTAGCGGCAAGGGCGGCCAGAGCTTCTGGTCGAATTTTGGATGGGCCGCAACCGAAGCGGCCGTCAGATGGCTTGAGATTCGCGGGGATTCTAATATCAGTCACGGGTCAAAGCCTATGGGTAGTAGCGGTGAATCTCCCATTCGGTAGACGCTGGTGCTTGCGGGGACCTCTCATATCGAATGCGATCGTGTAAACGAGAGAAACGCCCTTGCCAGAATTCGATGGACGTTGGGAAGACTCGGTAGCCACCCCACTCGGGAGGAGTAGGCACCGCAGTTCCTTCGGGCCACTTCTCTGCCGCGGCCTTCCAACGCGCTTCCAAGATGTCTCGTGATTCGAGACGATCCGACTGCCTGCTCGCCCACGCGCCAATTTGGTTAACCCACGGGCGCTGCGCGAAGTAATCCTCTGACTCCTTGCGCGGGACTTGTTCGGCAATTCCATTTATTGAGATTTGCCTCTCCATTGCATACCAAGGAAAGAGCAGTGCGACCTGCGGATTCGAGTGGATGGCTCTCCCTTTTCTTGAAGTGTAGGAAGTGAAGAACGTAAACCCGTGCTTGGAGACATCTTTGAGAAGCACCGTGCGAGAAGTGATCTCGCCGAGATGGTCGACCGTCGAGAGAACCATCGCGTTCGCCTCGACAATAACGGGATTGGTGTGCGCTTCATGCAGCCACTGATGAAAGGCTTCAAAGGGGTCAGCCGGCAAACCATCTAGTGGGATTTCGCTGTAGGTGCGCCGCATTGCCGCGATGTCTGCTCGAGATAACTCTGCCATAGATGTATCTAACGTCACTTCCCTCGAATTGGCATCTCTAGCGTAAATGAGGTTGCCTATAGCCAAGGACTGGTCGAGAGGGATCCGCAGAAGGGGCAGAATTGCCCGTGTCCACTCTGCCAAACAGGGCCAGCAGTTAGAGGAGCACAGAATGACTGACGAATTTAAACCAGGTCTCGAAGGAGTAATTGCTTTCGAGTCGGAAATCGCTGAGCCGGATAAAGAGGGAAGCGCACTGCGCTACCGCGGAGTAGACATCGAAGACCTCGTCGGCCGAGTCTCGTTTGGAAATGTATGGGGACTTCTTGTTGATGATGAATTCAATCCGGGTTTGCCTGCTGCCGAACCATTCTTGCTGCCAGTTCACACCGGAGATGTGCGAGTAGATCTGCAATCCGCCATCGCGATGTTGGCTCCTTCATGGGGGTTGAAGCCTCTGTTGGATATTTCTGATGAAGAAGCACGCAACAACTTGGCACGTGCATCGGTGATGGTCCTGTCATATCTTGCACAATCCGCGCGCGGTGCCGAAAAGCTTGCGATTCCACAATCCGAGGTCGACAAGGCGCACACCGTTGTCGAGCGAATGATGATTCGTTGGCGCGGAGAGCCTGATCCATTGCACGTTCGTGCTATCGACGCATACTTTGTTTCTGCTGCCGAACACGGCATGAACGCATCAACTTTCACTGCTCGAGTTATCGCATCAACAGGTGCTGACGTTGCTGCTGCACTTTCTGGTGCAATCGGTGCGATGTCCGGACCTCTGCACGGAGGTGCGCCTTCGCGTGTACTTCACATGATTGAAGAAGTTGAGAAGACTGGCGATGCACGTGCATACGTCAAGGGCATCATGGATCGTGGCGAACGACTCATGGGCTTTGGTCACCGCGTTTACCGTGCAGAAGATCCACGCGCTCGCACACTGCGTCGCACTGCAAAAGAACTTGGTGCGCCACGGTATGAGGTTGCCCTGGCATTGGAGCAAGCAGCACTTGCAGAATTGCACGAACGTCACCCAGAGCGCGTACTTGAAACCAACGTCGAATTCTGGGCTGCGATCATTCTTGATTTCGCCCAAGTTCCTGGCCATCTGTTCACATCGATGTTCACTGCCGCACGCACAGCTGGTTGGTCAGCGCACATTCTGGAGCAGAAGCGCACCGGTCGTTTAGTTCGTCCATCAGCGCGCTAC
Source organism: Candidatus Nanopelagicaceae bacterium (assembly GCA_036504835.1). GTDB lineage: Bacteria > Actinomycetota > Actinomycetes > Nanopelagicales > Nanopelagicaceae > QYPT01. The sequence goes on along the minus strand of DASXUM010000041.1, from coordinate 31,343 downwards.
GTCGGTAAAGGTCCGCGCAAGCCTGAGACCGTAACTGGCTGGGACGATACGGTGGCGCAACTTCACTCGTAGAATTATTTGCAGGTTTGCCTGCAAGTGGTACCACTTCATAACGATTCTATAAATGGACCCTACTTTGGTCATCTCGGCTTGACCGCCTATCTAGCACTGGTGAAGATAGGCGTAACGTCGCATTTTCGCGACCTTATCTCGTCAAGGAGAAAAGTATGAATCGTAGGATTCTGGGCATGCTGGGTCTATTGACCAGCGCTGCTCTCGCAACTTCACTTGCGGTTGTTCCCGGTGCGCAAGCAGCCGGCGGAACCATCGTGGTCTGGGCGGACGAAACCCGCGGGCCAAATCTTCAAAAGGTAATGGACGCTAAGAGCGATTGGGTCCCCGGATACACAATCAAGATCGTTACCTACTCGAGTTTTGATGCGCTAAAGGCTGCCTTTGATAAGGCAACGGGTACCACTGGTCCAGACGTTGTTGTCGCAGCAAATGACTGGGTACCTACAGCAGCAAAGAGCGGAAAGCTCGCACCTGTGACACTTACTGGTTCACAGAAGGCACGCTTCAACTCAACACAATTCTTTGACCTTTCCTATCAAGGAAAGTTGTACGGAGTACCTGTCGATATCAACAACGTCGCGATGATTTACAACACCGACCTTGTAAAGACAGCTCCAAAGAAGTTCGGCGACATGGTTGATTTCTACAAGGCCAACAAGACTGCAGATGGTCTCAAGGCTGGTCTATGTATCGCAGGCGGCGGAATGTCATGGGGCGCTCACTCAGTGTTCTCAGCTCTCGGCGCAGATGCTTACTACATGGCCGGAAGCCGTCCGAACTACCACAAATTCTTTAACCCAAGCACCTTCGCAAGCAACGTCAAGACGTACTTGTTAGGTTCAGACGGAAAGTCCAACGGCTTCTTCCCAGCAACAGATACCGGTTGCAAGGACAACTTCCTTGCCGGAAAAGTTCCTTACGCAGTTATCGGTAACTGGGAGTGGAAAGACTATGTAGCAAAGGGGTTCACCATGAACCTCATGCCAGTTCCTTCCACTAACGCCGGACAGTACGGTGCCATGTTCGGCAGCGTCAGCGGTGCACTTCTTACATCATTTGCTGCAACTCACGGCGTCGCAACTGGTGCAAAGAGCCTTCTCACCAACTTCTTCGGATCAACTGCAGGTCAAGTTGCTTACCAGAAGTTCGAAGGTCGTCCACCAGCTGAAAAGGGTGCGCAGGCAGATGCTTCCGTGTCCGCTGGCCAGAAGGGCTTCGGCGCGGCTGCAAGCCTTGCCGGTATCCCACAGATCGGCGCTTTCTTGAACAACAACGCTGGTGGAGCTAGCTATTGGGATTCAGCCCCTGCTTACTGGACGGCTGTACTCGTCAATGGAAAAGATCCACTAGTTGAGGCCAAGAAGCTTGCTTCAATCTGGAAGAAGAACATGCTCGCTGGAAAGTCTGACCTCTAAAGATAAACAGCAGTAAAGCTCTACACGGAGGTTATGAAAGTGTGGGCGGGAGGAAATCCCGCCCACACTTTCCTCAAACATAGGATTGGTGCCGACAGTGAATATTGTGTTTAGGGGCAAGTTCGCCCTCTTCACCAAACTGATTCTTCTCGGCCTCATCTCCGCCATTCTGGTATTACTAATCGAAAGTGCGCTGGCTAAGAAGGAATATGCCATCGCGCTTTTCCTTGCCGCATCTCTTGCAGCCCTTTGCTATACATATCTTTCCCGCCGCCCGGTGCCGATGAAATTCTTCCTACCTGGACTGCTCTTGCTCTTTGCCTTCGTTGTTGCACCCATCGTTTACACAGTCATCATGTCCAATTACAACTACAAGACTGGCAACATAATCGGCAAGCAGGAAGCCATCACCCAGATCAAGGGGTTGGGTGTCGAGCCTGACGCTAACGGCACGACCTTCGACATCGTCGTTGGAAAGTCCAGCACGGGGGAGTACGAGATTCTTGCCTCGGATGCGCCCAACCACGTCTACTTTCTTTCAACTGCGACGAAAAAGACCGACCTTCTTCCGTCTCAGGTGACCCTAAATGCAGACGGCGTCGCAATATCTGCTCCCAACTTCACCAAAGTCCCCGAAGCCCAACTTGCCGGCAATGAGGACTACGCGAAGATCAATTATGCATACGGTGATAAGTACTTCATTTCCGTGCAGGGCATCGATGTAGGCGCTGTCTTCCGCCAATCATTGCGATACAACCCAAACAACGACACTTTTGAAAACCTTCTCAACGGCAAGATCTACAAAGACAACGGGCGAGGCAACTACGCCAACATCGATGATTCCAGCGATATTTTGCAACCCGGGTGGAGAGCCACCAACTGGTTTGCCAACTACACGAAGTTGTTCAGCGATCCCCTTGTTCGAGGACCCCTCGTAAGGGTCTTTATTTGGACCGTTGCCTTCGCATTCCTTACTGTTCTGAGCAGCTTTGCCTTTGGTTTGCTGCTCGCGTTGACCCTCAACAAGCCCATGCGCGGTCGTCGCTTCTACCGGGGAGTGCTTGTACTCCCGTATGCAATCCCCAGCGTCATGAGCATCCTGATTTGGGGAGGCATGTTCGACACCGAATTCGGTGCGATCAACCACATACTCGGAACGCATATTGCCTGGTTCCAGAACGCCTCCTTTGCTCGCGCGGCCGTGATTCTGGTGAATCTATGGTTGGCCTTCCCGTACTTCTATCTCATCTCATCGGGTGCTCTCCAAGCGATCCCCAGTGAACTCCTGGAAGCCGCCGCAATTGACGGGGCAAACCCGCGCCAGATCTTCCGCAAGATCACGCTTCCACTTCTGATGCAGATATTGACGCCCCTTCTTATCGCCTCGTTCGCCTTCAACTTCAACAACTTCAACCTGATCTTCTTGCTGACTGGCGGTGGTCCGAAGGATCTTCTCGGTGGCCAGGTTGCCGGTGCGACAGACATTTTGATCAGCTACACCTATCAGATTGCTTTCGGTTCCAACACGCAGGATTTGGGATTGGCGAGCTCGATTTCGGTCATCATCTTCTTCATCATTGCCGGAATTTCACTTTACGGTCTCCGTAAATCCAAGGTATTGGAGACATTCGGATGAAAAAATGGGCGAAGAATAATCTCTGGCGACATGCTATCTCGCTGGGCATGTGCGCATTCGCGCTATTCCCGCTTTATCTCGTTGTGCTTTCCTCCTTCAGCCAAACGGGAAGTCTGCAGTTAACCTCATTTGCCCCTTCAAGCATCTCGTGGCGTAACTACAAACTGCTTTTCTCCAGCCCAGCAATTCCGTACCTGACCTGGATGAAGAACTCGTTGGTGGTCGCAGGCACGGTGGCAATAGTTTCGGTCATAGTGGGAGCATCATCTGCTTTCGCTTTCAGTCGCTTGAAATTCCGCGGCAAGAAACTTGGCATCCAGCTTCTGCTACTCGTGCAGATGTTCCCGGCGATTCTGGCTATCGCAGCGGTATATGTGATCATGGAGCGCGTTTATCGTTTCGCTCCACGCGTTGGATTAGGCACTCAGGCCGGCCTAATTTTGGTCTATCTGGGCGGAGCTATGGGGGTTAACATCTGGCTGCTCAAAGGGTTTGTCGACTCGATTCCGATTGAGTTGGATGAGGCTGCCAAGATTGATGGTGCAAGCCCGGTGCAGACCTATTGGCTGATCTTTGTGCCATTGGCTACACCCGTACTTGCAGTTGTTGCCTTGATGAGTTTCATCGGCACGTTCAATGAATTTATTCTTGCTCGACTCTTCCTCGTCGATATGGGCAATCGGACGATTGCGGTTGGTTTGCAGGCCTTCATCGCGGGGCAATATTCGAGAAACTGGGGGCCGTTTGCCGCGGGATCCATTCTGGCGTCGATACCCATTGTGATCATCTTCTTGTCATTGCAGAAATACATTATTGGTGGATTAACAGCGGGTTCGGTTAAAGGTTAAGTGTGAGGCGCACAGGTTTCTTCGCAGTTCTCACGACCATTTTTCTGGCACTGACATCAATTTCTTTTGCGGCGACGCCGACGGCCAATATCCCTAAAGTCGGCCTCTCCTCGGACCTTATTTATTTTGTTATGCCCGATCGTTATAAGGATGGCGATCCCAGCAATGACCGCTTAGGTGGGGGATTTGATCCGCGTAACACTGCATTCTGGCATGGCGGCGATCTCAAGGGGCTCACGGGCACGTGCCAACCAGGCGATGACGGTCTGGCGCGCATAAAGTCGTTGGGTTTCACCGCCGTATGGGTCACCCCACTTGTCACGCAGGTGCCATCTACCGGTGCCGGTGCCGGTTACCACGGATATTGGGGAGTTGATTTTCTCAATGTGGATCCGCATCTGGGCACCAACGCCGATCTCAGCAACTTCATGACCTGCGCCAAGAAACTGAATCTAAAAATAATCTTGGACATTGTCGCTAATCACACGGGCGATGTCATCAAGTACAACGGGCAGGAAGCCTACATTCCGGCCAGCATGGCAACGATTAAGAATCCTGCTTGGCTCAACGACCTATCCAACTATCACAACGTCGGAGACATGGCGCATTGCTGGGGAGATGGAGATTGCACCAAAATTGGCGATTTCTATGGACTCGATGATTTGGCCACGGAGAAGGAGACCGTCTGGCGTGGCTGGGCTGACGTCTATGGCCAGTGGATCAAGAACTATGGATTCGCAGGGTTCCGAGTCGATACTGCCAAGCATGTCGACGATCAGTTCTTCAAGAACTGGCAACCGCTGATCCAGCAGACTGCTGCCGCAGCGGGAATTCCCAATTTCACGATCTTTGGCGAAGTATCAGAAGCCAACGCCTTCAACTTGATGCCCTACGTGCGCGAGAACAAGATTCAAACTGTTCTCGATTTCCCATTCCAAGAAAGCGCTATCGAGTATGCCTCTGGCTACTCGGACTCATCGAAACTTCGAGAGTTGTTTCTTGCCGACGATTACTACACGAGTCCAACATCTTCTGCGAGCAACCTCGTAACGTATTTAGGAAATCACGATGCGGGACGGGCCGGTTTCCTAATCAGTGCCAAGAGAATCAATCCTGCCAAGCAACTCCTGCCTCGAGTGGAGCTTGGGTACGCCCTTCTCTATCTATCCCGCGGCATTCCGGCCGTCTACTACGGCGATGAAGTTGGAATGACTGGAACTGGCGGCGACCAGTTAGCGCGCCAAGATATGTTCTCGACCAAAGTTGATATCTGGCGAACTGAGCCGCGGATTGGCGGAAAGCCAATTGGATATGGCAATTCATTTTCTGCCACTGCGTCCAATCCCATTGCCAAATATTTGAAAGTCCTAGCTCAACTTCGCAAGAGCAATCCCGGATTGGCAAATGGCTTTATGCAACCGCGCCTGGCGAAGGGGCCTCTCTATGTTGTTTCGAAGAAGGACGGTGCAGAAAATCGCGAGTACCTCGTCGCCTTCAATAATTCAGATAAAGCGGTAACCACGGTTATAACCACGGCTACGTCAACAGGAGGCTGGAAAACCATTCTGGGCTCCACCAAACCAGTGGCGACTGGGGCCAAGGTGAAGTTCACCATTCCTGCACTATCGGCCGTTGTTCTGAAGGCAAACAAGGTGATTAACCAGGTCTCAGTCAAGGTCGGCACCATCACCACAAGTCAAGATGACTTCACGGGGTACTACCAAGTCAGCGCCGGTGTGAAGACGAGCGATCTAGCCTCTGTCGAGTTCTTCTCGCGCCAAGCCGGTGCTACCAACTGGGATTCGTTGGGAGTGGACACAAATTCGCCTTACAGCGTCTACCTCAACCCCAATGACTACCTCGGACAGGACCTGGAACTTAAGGCGATTGTCACAAATTCGAAGGGAGCGACTTTTGAGCTACCAAGCACAAAACTTTCTATCCCCGCATCATGACGGAAGCGACCTCTACGTAAGCAATTCCGCTCCCTCAATCGGCGACCACGTCGAACTCAAAGTTCGAGTGCCCAAGGGTGACAAAGCAAGCAAGATTTGGGTGCGGCTTTTCCATGACGGTGAACCGCGCACCTTCGAGTTGAAGAAGGGGAAATCCAACACCGTTGAGACATGGTGGTCGGTTTCGGTAGAGATTCTCAATCCTGTTACGCATTACCGATTCCTGCTTGTAGACAAAGGTACCTATCGTTGGCTCAATGGACAGGGTGTATTCCATCGCGAGGTGGTTGATCGAGAAGATTTCCAGATAATTGCCAAGCCGAAATATCCGGAGTGGATCAAACGCGCAGTCTTCTACCAGATCTTCCCAGATCGATTTGCGGCATCAGGTGCCAAGCGCGAACTTCCGTCATGGGCCGTACCCATGGAATGGAATGACAAACCATCAGGGCGCGGACCCAACGTAAGCACCGAATTCTACGGCGGTGATTTCGAAGGGGTACAGCAAAGACTTTCGCATTTGGAGGAACTCGGTGTAAACGCCATTTACTTCACACCATTCTTTCCAGCTCGCAGCGCCCATCGGTACGACGCTTCAAGTTTCGATCATGTTGATCCTTTGCTCGGCGGCGACGAAGCGTATTTCGCATTCTCCAAAGCGGCGCGTGACAAAGGCTTTCGAATTATGGGAGACCTGACGACTAACCATTGCGGCCTCGGCCACGAGTGGATTCAGACGGCCTTGAAAAATCCCGACGCGAAGGAACGCGACTTCTTCTACTGGGATAAGTCCATCCGCCACGGCTACGTCGGGTGGTGGGGAGTGGCCTCGTTACCGAAGCTGAATTACACCTCGCAGCTCTTGCGGGAGAAGATGTACTCGGGTTCTGATTCCATCGTCAAAAAGTGGCTCAAACCGCCATTTTCCAATGACGGCTGGCGCATAGACGTCGGAAACATGACGGGTCGATATCGCGAACAGGATATGAACCAAGAGGTCATGCGGGGAATCCGAAATGCCATGGATGAGACCAATCCTGACGCCTGGCTAGTCGCGGAGAACGCTGACCACTCGCCCTCGGACTTGGATGGTTTCGGCTGGCACGGCAGCATGAACTACATCGGGTTTGCCCGCCCAGTTTGGGGCTGGCTCAGCAAATCGGCGAAATTTGCGGAGGATTTCATGGGCCTTCCCGCGCCGATTCCAACTTTTCCCGGTGAGTCGATGGTCGAGATGATGCGTGCATTCTCTGCCGGCATTCCGTGGCGCTCCTTCACTGCCAGCATGCTGCTACTTGATTCCCACGATACTGCGCGCTTTCGAACTGTGACCGGGCGCGATCGTGCCAGGCATCTTGCGGGTGTGACGATGCTTCTCACGTACCCAGGAGTTCCCTCCATATTTGCCGGCGATGAAATCGGTCTGGAAGGCGAGTGGGGCGAAGATTCCAGGCGGACCATTGATTGGGACCATCCTAAGAAATGGGACCAAGAGTTGTTCGCAGAGTTCAAGAAATTGATTTCAATTCGGAAAGAGTCGGACGCGCTGTGCAATGGCGGTATTCGTTGGGTCGATGTTCAACCGAACTCGATTGCCTATCTTCGTGAAAGTGAGAAGGAAAGCGTCTTGGTATTTGTCGCGCGAGCGGCTGGCCGTTATCAAATCAACCTCAAGCCCTACGGGTATACGGTGAAGAAAACTCTCTACGGCCCAGAGGCGAAGACTCAATCGTTCACAATCACCTCTACCGGCGCTGTTAGTGGAATTTGGAGAGTGAAATGAGCAAGCCAGGATGGTGGAAGGACGCGGTCTTCTATCAGATCTACCCCCGTTCTTTTTTTGACAGTGATGGGGATGGCGAAGGCGATCTTCGCGGTATCACTGACCACCTCGACTACGTCCGCAATCTTGGCGTTGACGCAATTTGGATGAGCCCTTTCTATAAGTCGCCGAACAAAGACGGGGGTTATGACGTTTCTGATCCACGTGATGTAGATCCGCGACATGGCAATCTCTCCGACGCTAAGGATCTCTTTGCCCGTGCCAAAGAACTGGGGTTGAAGGTGATCGTCGACATCATCCCCAATCATTTCTCCAGCGAGCACGTCTGGTTCAAGGAGGCCCTGTCTTCGCCGAAAGGCTCACCGGCACGATCGCGCTTCCATTTCTACGATGGGAAAGATGCGAAAACCCCTCCAAACAACTGGATTTCACTCTTTGGCGGCCCTGCTTGGACGCAAGTGGCCGACGGGCAGTGGTACCTGCACCTGTTTGATTCATCTCAACCCGATCTCAATTGGGAGAACACCGATGTCCAGGAGGACTTTAAAGAGACGCTGCGATTCTGGCTCGACCTTGGGGTAGATGGTTTCCGGATCGATGTCGCCCATGGCTTGGCGAAAGAAGACGTCTTGAAGGATCACTACGACCCGCAAGGATTGAGTAACGCCCTGCGCCTTGATGTCGAGATGGATTCCCATGATCGAGGCGTTCTTCTTTCAAGCGTGCCGTTCTTCGACCGCGACGGCGTGCATGAGGTCTACCGATCCTGGCGAAAGGTCTTCGACTCCTATCATCGAGACGTCATGGCTGTTGCCGAAGCGTGGGTCCATCCACCGGAGCGTGCCACTAGGTATGTTCGAAGTGATGAACTCGATCAAGTCTTCAATTTTGATCTGCTTGTCACCCAATTTGATGACACGGAACTCTTTACCTGTATCGATCGGACGATACGTTTGATGTCAGGAACCGGAGCATCCCCAACATGGGCGTTGAGTAATCATGACTCACCACGCCTGGTCTCTCGGATGGGAGAAGAAGCAGCGCGCGCCTTAGCCCTCTTCACATTTGCGTTGCCAGGTTCATGTTACGTATTCCAAGGCCAAGAACTTGGGCTCCCCGATGCCGAACTTGCCGATGCTGACCGACAAGACCCCGCATTTATTAGGTCTAAAGGGGCTCAGAAGGGTCGAGACGGTGCGCGTGTACCGCTCCCATGGAGCGGGGATGCAACGCCTTTCGGATTTACTTCCGGCAAACCTTGGTTGCCTATTCCGCAAGACTGGCAGAACCGGACTATCGAGCGGCAATCCAAGGACGGTGGCAGTTCGCTGGCCATGTATCGCCAGATACTTTCGTTACGGAAGACATTATTTGATGGGGAGAAATCATTTGCGTGGACAAACACTCCAGATGGCTCTGGCGTGATCTCGTATTCGCGCGGTGGCATCGAAGTTCTGCTCAACACCTCGGATGTACCCGTTACCCTGAAGATGACTGGTCAGGTTGTGATTGCATCCGATCAGCAGAGCAAGTCTGTAGATGGCGATGTTCGGATTGCTCCGCGGGCCTGCATTTGGCTTGATATAGAGAGAAAACGCTGAAAATAGAGTTATCAAAACGTTGTAAAGAGTGGCTGATTTACAGTTATTTGCAGTTGCCATCGAAGGTGAGTCACAAGAGACTTCAACACACGCGGGACGCAGATAGGAATTGTCGTCTGGACCGTTAACACCCTCGAAAGGAACTACATGTCCATTAGCAAAAAAGGCTTGCTTGCTACTGTTGGCGTAGCCTCACTTTCGCTTCTTGCAACTTTTGTCACCACAGTTGCGCCGGCGAATGCTGCGACCAATTGCAACAAAGTTATCGGAGCGGGATACCCACAATTAAAGGGTAAGACTGTAACTATGTTTACGTCGATCCTAGATCCTGAGCTTTCCAAGTATCAGAAGGCACTGGCTTCCTTCACTGCTTGCACCGGTATCAAGGTGAAGATGGAAGGCTCGAACCAATTCGAAGCTCTGCTTCCTGTTCGCGTCAAGGGCGGAAATGCTCCAGACATCGCGATCATTCCTCAACCCGGTCTTCTGGCCCAGATGGTTGCCACTGGCAAAGCAGTTCCTGCACCTGGACGTACGCTAGCGAACGTAAACAAATACTGGAGCCCAGGTTGGAAGGGCTACGGCTCGGTCAAGGGCAAGTTCTATGCCGCACCAAACAGCGCCAACATGAAGTCGTTGGTCTGGTACTCGCCTAAGCAGTTTGCAAAGTATGGCTACACAGTTCCAACTACATGGACGGCCATGATGGCTCTCGCTGACAAGATGGCTGCCGCAAAGCAGACTGCATTCTGCGGCGGCATTGGATCCGGTGGAGCAACTGGATGGCCTGCCACTGACTGGTTGGAAGAAGTTGTAGTCCGTCAATTCGGCGGCAAGGTGTACGCCGACTGGATCTCTCACAAGGTGAAGTTCTCAGATCCTAAGATCTTGGCAGCGATGAAGACTGTTGAAGGTTGGATGCTCAATCCCAAGTATGTTGGAGACGTCAAGGCAATTGCTACGACCACCTTCCAATCTGCCGGACTTGGAATTCCAAGTGGGTCTTGCATGATGCTGCAGCAGGCTTCGTTCTACGCCGCTCAGTATCCAGCCGGAACTGATGTCAGCAAGAACGGCGATGTTTGGGCGTTCTACCTGCCAGGCATCAACAAGTCGGTTAAGACTCCAGTAGAAGGCGGCGGAGAATTCTTCGCAGCATTCTCAAAGCGCGCTGAAGTTCAAGAACTTCAGAACTACCTATCCAGCCCACAGTGGGCAATCAACCGTATTGCCACAGCAGGTCCTGGTGGAGGATGGCTTTCCGCCAACTCCGGAGTGCCTCTATCGGCATACAAGAACCCACTGGATCAACTATCCGCTAAGTACCTCGCTGACAAGAACTCGACCTTTGTCTTCGATGCATCGGATGCAATGCCAGCGGCAGTCGGAGCTGGTACTGAATGGACTCAATTGACCTCATGGTTTGCCGATGGCAAGTCTGCGGCAGATGTTGCCAAGGCGATTGATGATTCCTGGCCGGCTCAGTAACTAAGCGGGTTCCGCTTCTAGTTATGCAGTAAGCAAGAGATTGGTGGGGATTCGAGTAATCGCGTCCCCACCAGTTTCTCTTGCATTTTGACTCTCGACTTTCACAGTTCATTCTGCACATCGTTGCTAAACTACGGAAAATTCGGATGGGAGGCTTGATGAATTCCTTTCTCTCGACAAACCTTCCTAAATTCGAGCAAGTCTTCATCGCGATAGCCGCCTTCTTCGCGATTTTGATGGTCGTCTTCTATCTGGCAGGCAAGGCAAACGGGCGCAAGCAACGCCCCCTCGCGATCGTGGTTCTCTTAGGCCCGGCAATGATCTTGTTGACGGCCGGACTTATTGTTCCAGCGATACAGACAATACTTTTCAGTTTCAAAGATGCGAATTCAGTGAAGTTCATTGGTTGGCAGAATTATTCATGGCTCATCGCGAACCCTGATATGCGCAAGGTCTTCCTCAATACTCTTCTGTGGATTGTTGTCACACCGTTCGCCACAACTGCACTCGGGCTCTTTCTGGCAATCATGCTGGATCGGATGAGACGAGAAGCGGTGGCCAAGTCACTCCTCTTCATGCCGATGGCGATCTCATTTGTCGGTGCCTCAGTGATTTGGAAGTTTGTGTATGACTACGCGGTGCCAAGCAAGCCACAGACTGGCCTCCTCAGCGCCATCGTGCGATCACTCGGGTTCAAGCCCTCAAACTGGATTCTGACACAGCCGCTCAACACCTTCCTTTTGATGATCATCTTCGTCTGGGTTCAGACCGGCTTTGCGATGGTGATTCTCTCTGCGGCTATCAAGGCGGTGCCGGCAGATATTGTCGAGGCCTCGGCGCTCGACGGAGCTCACGGTTGGCGTCTCTTCAAGAACATCACATTCCCGATGGTACGAAGCACCACAATCGTCGTCTTTGCCACCATGTTGGTCACCTCATTGAAACTCTTCGACATCGTTCGAACCATGACAGGTGGAAACTTTGGCACCAGCGTTATTTCCAATGAGATGTATGCCGAAGTCTTCGTTCGATTCGACCAGGGTCGGGGCTCAGCCCTGGCAGTGATTCTCTTCGTCTTCGTCACGCCAATCCTGGTCTACAACATCCGCAATCTCCGCAGAGAACGGAGCATTGCATGAGCACGACCAAGTTTGCAGAGGCCAATCCGGGCAGAAAACTGTTCTCGACCAAGGTGGCGACGACGGTCGTTTGGGCCATCACGATCCTCTGGACGGTGCCTACTTTCGGCCTCTTTGCCAGCTCTTTCCGAGACAAGCAGGATATTTTCCAATCAGGTTGGTGGCATGTCTTCACCAATCCGCACTTCACCCTCAGCAATTACCACGCGGTTCTCTTTGGTTCGAGTTCCTCGACACTTTCAGATGGTGTTCTGCCATTTCTCATGAATTCGATCGTCATTACGATTCCTGCAGTCATATTCCCAGTGGTTGTGGCGACGATGGCTGCCTACTGCCTTGCGTGGGTAAAGTTCAAGGGAAGTGATGCGCTCTTCTTCTTCATATTCTGCTTGCAGATCGTTCCGATCCAGATGTCCTTGGTGCCGTTGCTTCAACTTTTCACAGGCGGTGCGCACATCGGCAGCATCACGATAGTTCCGAAGTTGGGAATTGCCGGCCACTTCGCCGGTATCTGGCTTCCGCACACGATGTTTGCCCTGCCACTTGCCATTTACCTCTTACATAACTTCATTGCTTCATTGCCGCGAGATCTGATGGAAGCAGCCTATGTAGATGGGGCGAATCATTTCAAAGTATTCCGTCAGATCGTGCTTCCTCTCTCAGTTCCCGCGATTGCCGCTTTTGCAATCTTTCAATTCCTGTGGGTCTGGAATGACCTCCTTGTCGCACTCACCTTCGCGTCTGGGACCGAAGAAGTGGCACCGATTAACGTGAAACTTGCATCACTTGTCGGTCAATGGGGATCAGGGTGGGAAACATTAACGGCGGGCGCTTTCGTGACAATTGCAATTCCGCTGATCGTCTTCTTCTCGCTGCAGCGTTTCTTCGTACGGGGTTTGCTCGCGGGCTCTGTTAAGTAACTACTCTCAGAATTGATAGGTAATCCACGTGTCCCCTACCAGCAGTCTCACGCTCGCCACCATTGACTCATTGGCAAAGCGGATACCCCCTGAGTTCCGGATTGGTGCGGCAACTTCGGCATGGCAGATCGAAGGCTCCAGCCAGACTCGCGGTCGATCCATCTGGGAAGACTTTTCGGCGGTGCCAGGAAATATCCGAGACGGCGCGATGGCAGATCCAGCGTGTGATCACGTTAACCGATGGGAGGAGGATCTCGATCTGCTCACGTGGTTGGGCGTAGATTCCTACCGTTTTTCGGTGAGCTGGCCACGCGTGATTCCCTCTGGAGATGGGCAAATTAGTCAAGCAGGGTTGGGTTTTTACGACCGGCTCATAGACGGACTTCTCGCGCGAAAGATTGAGCCAGTTCTTACCGTCTACCACTGGGATCTTCCCTCTGCCCTTGAGGCGCGTGGCGGATGGAACTGGAACGGCATTGCAGATTCCTTCGCGCAATACACCGAAGTTCTGGCGGAGAAATTTTCTGACCGTGTCTCCATGTGGGCCACTCTCAACGAACCGTGGTGTTCTGCATTCTTGGGATACGCCGACAAAGTAATGGCACCAGGCAAAGGCGACCCGGCCGCAGGTTTTGAGGCTGCCTACCGGTTGATGGTGGCACATGCCCGGTCTGTCGAGGTTCTCCGTAGTCACAATGCCAGAAAAGTTGGCGTGGTATTGAACTTGACGACGTTCATCGCCGAAGATGAAGGTGCCAAACCGGCCGCCCATCACATGGATGGGATTATGAATCGATTCTGGCTTGATCTTCTCGCTGGTCGTGGCATTCCATCGGACTTAATTGAGAACTCACGCGAATTCACGGATTGGTCCTTCGTTAATGATGAGAATCTGAAATGCATTTCGACACCGATTGATTGGTTGGGTATCAACTACTACAACCCGCAACGCGTTGCCTCACGTAATGATGAAGGAGCCGTTGGAGTAGGAAATGGTCAGAGGCTTGATGCATTCCCAGGCACTCCACCGATTTCTTTCGTTCCGAAGGGCCCCCTCACGGAGATGGGTTGGGAGATGGACGCATCTAGTCTGATCACCACTCTCGCCACGACTCAGGAGCGGTTGCCCGGTGTACCCCTCTACATCACGGAAAACGGCGGTGCCTTCCCCGATTCAATTCGCGATGGCGTCATAGATGATCAGGATCGAGTCGATTACTACGCCAGTCATATCGATGCGGCGCTCAAAGCGCGTGAAGGCGGGGTAGATCTGCGTGGATACTTCGCGTGGTCACTCTTGGATAATCTGGAGTGGGCCGAAGGATGGACCAAACGGTTTGGTTTGTTTCATGTGGATCGCGCGACCCAGAAGCGCACTGCCAAAACTAGTGCTTACTTTTTTCGCGAGTTAATTGCGCGCCGAGCCAAGGGATGAACTAAGCCAGAATTTCATTGGCTGGTCAAGGTATTTTGCCCAAGATCGCTCGGTATGTCCTGATTTCTTGTAGACCTTCGTGATGAAATCTTGGCCCTCTCGCCAATTGGCCGCCCGCATTTTGGCGTCGGCATGCAATTGAAATGGACCGTAAAGGCTATCCAATCCCCGCGTTCCGCGGCTCATCCATATCTTGTGGTGACCCGGTCGCGGCAAAGTTCCGATGAGGGCGTCAACTAGCGGGAGCTGGCCCGCACTCCAGTGAGGGGATAGAGCCAGAGCGGTGGTGAAGAAATCAGGCCGCTTGCCGATGGCGTAAAGGGAAGCCAGGCCGCCCATGCTCGACCCGATAACGGCTTTGTCTGTTGTTCCCAGATCAAGATCGAGTTTAGATGCAATCGCCGGCGCGATCTCTTCGGTGATCTGATCGAGGTATCGATTTCCCTGCAAATCATCGACGGAGAGATCCTCGTATTTCTCAGCAGGGTCGACTCCGTTCTGGAAGGGATCCTGTGGCGCCAAATCCAGTATGCGGCCCCAAGGATTGCTCGCGCTGCGACTGTGGAATACGCCAATGATGGTGGGCGGCGTGATTCCCAGTTCTTGGCTGACTCGAATTGCCGAATGTGCCATGCGCCAAGTGCTCCGCCTTGTCGAGGTCGTCCGGTCGAATACATTCTGGCCGTCGTGCGCGATGAGTAGATGTCCGTTGGGTTGCGAGGGACTCCAATAATCAACCAGGCGACCGTCGAAGTCCACCCGCTGGACAGCGCCAGGGATTCCTCGTATTTGAAAGCTTTTTATCGGCTTCATGATGGTTGAATCATGCCATGAGTACGAGGAGCATCTTCTGGTTCAGACGGGATCTCCGCCTCGGCGACAACCCGGCCCTCCTCGCTGCTATTGCTGAATCTGATGAAGTAATTCCGTTATTCATCATCGACCCGTTAATTGCTGACCGCGCGGGAGATTTCCGACGGGCCTACTTGGCACAATCATTGCAATCCCTTGATGCCTCGCTCGAAAACAAACTCCACGTGCGATCAGGAGACCCGGTCCGCATTCTGAAAGATCTGAGCACGGAATACGACATCTCCTCAGTCCACGTTGCCTCTGATTACGCGCCTTACGGAGTAGCGCGCGATGCGAAAGTGGAGAGCGCCGGTATCAAATTGCAAAGAACTGGCAGCGGTTACGCCATTGCACCGGGGCGGATACGGAAGAAGGACCAGAGCCCCTACCGAGTCTTCACGCCTTTTTTCAACGCATGGCGAGAGCATGGATGGCGCCAACCCGTGGCCGCACCCAACTCAATCAATGCCCTCACCCCCACTGCTGAGAATCGGCAATTCCCGAATTGGCCGTCTCCACGTGATGCGAGGTTACAGCTGGCTGGCGAAGGAGCCGCTCTCCGAAGGTGGAGAGATTTTCAAGAAGGAGGACTTGGGGAGTACGACCAACGTCGCGACTACGCCGATGTCAATGGCACCAGCCGATTGAGTCCGCATTTGCGGTGGGGGGAGATCCACCCGCGCACGTTATTGGCCGGACTCAACGAAAGTCAGGCGCATCAGGTTTTCCGGAAAGAGATCGCTTGGCGCGAGTTCTATGCCGACGTTTTACATCACAACCCCCACACCAGCAGGGATTATTACGTTTCCGACTTTGCCAGAATGAAATACGACGACCCAGGCGAGAAGTTCATGGCCTGGTGTGAAGGCAGAACTGGTTTCCCCTATGTCGATGCCGCGATGCGCCAATTAGTGCAGGAAGGATGGATGCACAATCGAGCGCGAATGGTCGTCGCCTCTTTCCTTGTGAAGGACTTGCACATTGAATGGCAGCACGGGGCCAATTACTTCATGAGATATCTAATCGACAACGACGTGGCGTCGAATTCGCACGGCTGGCAGTGGACCGCAGGTTGCGGAACCGATGCCTCTCCGTATTTCCGGATTTTCAATCCGATAGAGCAGGGAAGACGCTTTGACCCACAAGGCGACTACATTCGCAGGTTCGTTCCAGAACTTGCGCATTTGTCGTCAACTCAAATCCATGAGCCCTGGTTGCATGCGCATGAGGGATACCCGGAGCCGATTGTGAACCACGCGGCAGAGAGGATGGAATCCCTCGAGCGATTACAGCAGTTGAAAGGTCTCAGGCAAGGAAATTAGCGAACTGCCACGGATCGGAATGATCGTAAACGCGACCATTCCATGGCCCGTAGAGATCATTGCGGTACATCAACGGATCCCAGTCAGCTGCAACGGAGTGAATTCCACCCCAGTATCGCTCAGCCAGGTCCAGTACTTCCTTCCACGGAAGATCATCCGGGACGAGAAGTCCGCGATCAGGATTCTCCATGGCCCAAGCAACTGCGGCATACACGGCACTGGCAACCTGCACTGTTGTGGCAGATTGATTAGGAATCAACTTGCGCGCATCGTGGATGGAGAGAAGTGAGCCGGTCCACCACGCTTTGTACGGGTGCCCAAGTAGAAGGACGCCCAGGCGATCCTCTCCATCGATAATTTCATCATTCATGATCCGCTGATCGGTCTGCAGATCCCACTGGCGCATTTCAAGTTCGCGCATTGAAACGATGGCCGCGTCGGAGGGACAGTATGCGTAGTGCACTGTTGGCCGATAGACGGCTTTGTCTCCATCCCAGACCGTTAAGTGATCTGACATGGTGAAGGCTTCGCCGTGACGGACGAGTAGTCCGGTGGTCTCTGAATTCGGAACCCATGAGCGCACCCACGTTGTCGCACCTGGTTGAGCAAGAGCGATCTGATTCTGTGGTCCGCCCTCATGCGTATATGCATTGGCAGGAAGTGTCTTCTCATGCGTTCCCCAACCGAGTTCGGCAGGTGCAATTCCCTCTTCGTAGAATCCCTCAACACTCCAGGTGTTTACGAATTCTCCTACAAGCTTTGGTTTGTCGGCGACTTGAGTGTCACGTTCGGCAATGTGGATGACCTTCACACCCAACTTCTGCGCGAGTACTGGGAAGTTTCCGCTGTTTAGCGCTTCCTCCACGCCCTCAGCTGCCAGGCCTTCCTTTATCGCGCGGGTAGCGATATCAACCAGGCCGCGCTTTACAAGGTGGGATACGAATCCAGGGTTCGCACCGTGTTCCACGATTGCGGTCGGACCTGGCTTGGTCCACTTGGCCTTCATTTCGCGGATACGCATGTGTCGAACGTAGAGAGTGCGAGATTGCACGCTTCTCTCTGGTCCACCTGAATACGGCTCCCACTCTTCCAGTGATGTGTTTAGATAAATAACACCGTGGTTGTGTGCCCATTCGATTATCGCGTTTGCGTCGATATTCCATGCCAGATCGAGAAGGAAGTCACCTTCTGAAAGAAAACGACTGAGAAATTCATCTAGGTTGCTGCGAGTTAATTCATCTTGAACGTAGGTCGCGCCTTGGTCGATGGCACCTTGGACCCTTGATCTATTGTCACGTTTATCCGCGATCGTCATCTGTTTTGCTTCCACTAGGTGTTCGATAAGTAGTGGGATTGCGCATTGGGCTACTGAGCCGGCGCCTAGAACCAGAATTCGATTGTGGAAGGTTGCGGACAATTAGACCTCTTCTGCGAGCGTGTGAGATGGGCGCTGCGCGTGACAAATCATAGGCTAAAAAATTTGGGTTGAATTCGCTGGTTCTGACCAGACGCCGGCACCCTCACGCTTGGCTTGGTACATCGCGTTGTCTGCGCGGCGCAGAAGGTTGGCAGAGCCGTCGTTGCCTACGTGTCCCACGCTCACGCCTACGCGGATTTCTCGTCCGGAGATGGAGAAGGGGTAGCTCAGCGTCGCACGCAGCGCGAGTGCCACCTCGAAGGTGGTCTCGTAGTCTCCCCGCACGATGGCGCCGAATTCGTCTCCGCCCAGTCTGGCCAATAGCGCACCTTGCGGGAGTGCCCGCAAAAAACGAGTGGAAACCTGTTTGAGGAGTTGGTCGCCTACGTCATGTCCGAACTGATCGTTGATTGGCTTGAACCCGTCAAGATCAAGGAGAAGGAGTGCGCCATCATCAACATTGGCCAACTCGGCAAGCTCGGAGATGAATCGACGTCGATTCGGCAGTCCCGTTAGTTCATCGGTCCGGGCAAGAAGGCGTTCTTCGCCGAGAGTGCGCGATTGCCGGAGAGCGATCGTCATTCGGACAAAAGCCAGGAGCAAGGTGGCAATCGTGGGTATGAGAATAAAGTTGGGAAGGTAGCCAGGTCGAAGCGAGGTGATTGCCAACAATGTCGCGCTGAGCATGACCGAGAGGGCAATAAAGATCGGATGAATAGATTCACCCGTTTCCTTCTCAGTGCCGTGATGCCAGAATCCTTCGGCAATAAAGACTATGCCAAGCAGCCATCCATCATCCGTGAGAGAACCAAGCGAATAGTGACGGTGAACTGTCAACCAAAGAAATAGAAAATCGGCGGCGGCATAAAGGATCACTCCTAGACAGACTAAGAAATTTCTCCGGGTGATCGGAGAAATGACGACAAGGGAGAGGACAAGTGCAACTAGTACGAGATCTGCGATGGGAAAAAGTACGGCAAAGAATGTTTTCATTACATCGCCGTCAAATTTCGGCAAGATCGGAGTGATAAAGAAGGCGGTGCCTAATGCACTCAATCCAATCCCAAGTATCGTCGCATCAAGAATTTGAACAGCACCCAGCCTGCGACGCGCTCGCAACGCATGGGTCAACCCAATGAAGGCGAGTGGATAGAAGAGCAAGTAACAAGCATTGATGATTGAGGGACCGACATAGGGGCTGGTGTAGAACTCTCCATATGACGAGAGACAGGTCCCGATAGTCCAGAAAGCAATGGCTGCAGAGAAGGTGTACTTAGCCCTTGTGTCAGTGAATTTCGGAGACATTAGGACGGAAGTTGCTACAGCCAGCGCGATGAGATTGTAAAGAATCAGGTCGAGGAATCTTTGCGGATGCGGGAAGACGATTTTGGCAATGACGTGAACAGTTAGCAGTATTGGTGCAATCACCCGGGTAGGCGCCATTGACGTGAAGGTATGTCAGATTGGCTAACCCATTAAATAGGGAAAGCCATAGCCGCCCATCCCATATGCGGGATGAACGGCTATGGCTTTTCTAGTTTCTTAGAGTCCCTTTTGGCAGATCAGGTTGCGTAGTGAAAGTGCTTGTGCAACTCCGGCTTTGGCCTGGGTTACGGAGGACACTGTCGCAGCGCGCTGAGCCTGCATAGTGGTGACGGTCTTGCCAATCTTGCGAAGGGCGGCACTCGCTGCTGTATTGGAAGCGATTGCAGAATTCAGCGAACGGATCGCGGTTGTGTATGTCGAGATCGCAGTGGCGTAGGTAGACGGATTCGGCTTCGCCAAGAGTGCAGCTTTGGCAGCAGTGAACTCGGTGACCTTTGCTTGCCACGTCACAATTTGGGCATCAAGCGCATCTGCCTTAGCAGCCGAGTCAGTTACCTTGGCCTGTTCGGCGACGATCTTGGCATCCAACGCGGCGAGGGCTGCGGGCAATCCTGCAACCAACGACTTGTATGAGGCATTTAATTTTGTATAGGTGGTGTTTGAGTTGATGCAGTCAGAAGAGACCCACGTGTACTTCGTCTTGTTGACGATGGGGTTCTTGGTGCACTTGTACACCGTGCCACTCACCTTGATGGTCTTGTTAGGTTTGGGGCAGGTAACGCCATTGCTGATCTTGGTTGCGGCATTTGCCGGCGCGAGCGAGACCAAAGATCCGGCAATGACAAAGCCGAGAACCGACGCTGTGATTATTTTACGAAACATGTAAACCTCCAAGGAATATCTTCACATACTAGCCAATGACGGCAATGAACTGGGAGGCGGAATGGGCGATAGCGCCCAATTCACCGAGAATGCACAGGAAAAAGGCTATTTACGGCGCTGTCTGACTCGGACGTTCATGCCGATTTTACGTACCAGTGGCCGAGGGGCGAAACGCGCCAATGAAGAGACGATCGAATACTGCCAACCCGGGACCGAGACCGCCTTGCCAGAAAGGGCATCAGACCAAGCTTTTGCGACGACGAGATCAGCATCGAGCCACATGAAATTCGGAAGTGCCTCCATCCGCATCTTCCCGCGTTCATGGAATTCGGTATGCGTGAATCCCGGGCAGAGCGCGAGGACGTTTACGTTTGTTGCCCGCAATTCCGTGTGCAGGGATTCACTCAGAACAGTCAGATACGACTTGGCCGCGCTGTACGTTCCACCTGCGATCCAACCGGCAACGGAGGAAACGTTGATGATGATGCCTGAGTTCCGCTCCTTCATTATCGGAAGAACCGAGTGCATCAATCGCATGGGAGTCCGGACTAGGACATCCATCAGTTGCTGTTCTGCATCCTTATGACTCCTGAGGAAACTTTCACGTATGCCGAAGCCGGCGTTGTTGATGAGGACATCAATCGGCCTCTCTGAATCCGAGACTCGGTCTTCTACCAACTTCGTGCCTATGTCGGTGGAGAGGTCGGCAACGAGGATTTCACATCTGATTCCGAATTCTTTCTCCAGCGCCTCTGCAGTTTCCCGAAGACGCGTTTCATCCCGTGCGACTAAAACCAAGTCGTAGCCTTCGCGCGCCAACAGTCTGGCAAAACGCCCGCCGATTCCCGCGCTTGCCCCTGTGATCAATGCAGTCTTGCTCATAGAATGAATTATGGTGCTAGCCGTTGATCTGGGACAGTCTGGTACCCGAATCCGATGGAGCGAAGGTCATTTCGAATCTTCCCGCGCAAAGCGAGCAACCGAATCCCCATTGGAAGTCTTGCGGGACGTCTTTGATGAACTTGCTGAGTTTCATGACGGGGCGATAGGCGACGAACTCGTCGCTCTCTCCCTCACCGGGATATATGGCAACGTACCCGACCCACATCCGTATGGTGAATTAGCTAACGAATTTTTCGGTGCCAAGCATGTGGTCGTGATGGACGATGGGTTGGCAGGTTTGATCGGGGCGTTGGGCGTTGAAGATGGCGTCGCACTCTCAGTGGGCAGCGGCGTTGTTGCCGTTGCTAAGCGACAAGGCACTTTCTCTCATGCCGACGGGCTTGGCCACGTCTTCGGAGATATCGGCGGCGGCTTCTGGCTTGGCAAGCATGGACTCGAAAGGGCACTCGCATCGCGTCAGCGGCGAGAAGAAGATGCGGAATTGCTGTCTTTTCTCGCAGATGAGGTAAGTCAATTCGACAATCTAGAAAGTTATACAGGTCCCGAAGCGCACTGGTTGTGTATTACGACGGCAAAGAAAGTATTGGAAGCCGCGGAGAACGGTCTGGTGGGTGCTTTGACCATTCGCAACCATGGAGCACGGCAGTTGGCAAACACTGTGAAAGCGGCGTGGATAAATGCGGGAGGCAACCAGAACGAAGTCTTTTCTTTAGCTCTACTGGGCGGGCTCAGTAGGAATCGCGGTTATGAAGAGGCGATCGTCAACAGTGTTGCCAAAGCGTTGCCGAATGCACAACTGGTTTCGGTCCGCGGCAATCATCTTGATGGGGCAATTGAAGTCGCACAAGAAATGAAAGTGGACTCGCTCCCGCTACTTCGTTGGTGGCACAAGTCGTAGCTCACCGGGGGCGCCTTTGGGGACCACTGGGGAGTTAGGTGCGATTGGCGCAACGCGTTGATATATCGCGCCCTGCATCGGCCTCATATCTTTTTCATTCTTATTCGGCCACATTGACAGTGCGCGTTCGGCCTGCGCGGTGATGGTGAGGGAAGGATTTACTCCCAGGTTTGCAGTCAGAGTGGAGCCATCGACGATATGCATGCGCGGATAGTTCCAGACACGGTTGTATGGATCTACAACGCTGTTCTCCGGAGAATCGCCGATTATTGCGCCGCCGACGAAGTGGGCAGTGAACGGTGCGTTTATCAGGTCACCCAAGTGACCAGCCGCTATTCCCTTGTACGTATTCGCAATGTGGCGGGCCGTCTCATTGGCAACGGGGATCCACGTTGCATTGGGATGGTCGGCGCTGTTCTTCGACGTCAAATGCCATCCGAATATTCCGCGGGTTGGCCTGACTCTTATCCAAGAGTCAACGTTCTGCATCACCAATGCGATTACGGTGCGTTGGCTCCATTTGCGCACATTGAGCAATTTGCGAAGTAGAGATGGATCCGCCAGAACTTTCTGTGCCCATTGTTTGCGTCGCGCCTTGGATGAAGTCCCATCGGTCATTACGGTCTGCAAAAGACCCATGAAATTGCTGCCTTTCCCATACCTGACGGGCTCGATGTGGGTGTTTTCGTCAGGGAAGAACGAGGAAGTGATTGCCGAGCCTTGGCTGAAGTCGATCTCGGTGTCCGGCATTGTTGCGCCAGTTAGGGACTCGCTGTTGGTGCGCGAATAATCTCCAAGTCGATTGGAAAGGTGGGGAAGTACCCGATCATCGCGCATTCGATGAAGCAATTTCTGGGTGTTGTATGTCCCGGCCGCGATGATCACATCTTTTGCCGTGAAAGTCTCCCCGGGCGTAGGGCGCGGACCAGTCTTGGCTGTGTGAATTATCCAACCGCCGTCTTTATCTTGCTCGACTTTGGTAACGGTGGTCAAAGGAAAGACCTTTGCTCCGGCGCGTTCTGCTAGACCGAGGTAATTTTTGGGGAGGGTGTTCTTTGCGTTGTTGCGACATCCGGTCATGCAGGCACCGCACTGTATGCAACCGTTTCGATCGGGACCAACGCCTCCGAAATATGGATCTTTGACTTTCGCATCTGTTCCGTTGCCGAAGTAGATTCCTAACGGCGCCATCTGGAAAGTTTCGCCGACCCCCATCGCCTCTGCCGCGTCCTTCATGGCCTTATCGCTAGGGGAGAAGTACGGGTTCTTCGTAACCCCAAGCATTGCGCGCGCTTGTTCGTAGAACGGCGTGAGTTCGCTCTTCCAGTCGGTGATGTGGGACCAGAGCGGATCGTGAAAGTACTTGTCGCCCGGTTGGTACAACGTGTTGGCATATATCAACGAACCTCCGCCGACTCCTGCACCTGCAAGAACGATGGCATCGGGAAGGAAGTGAATTCTTTGCAGGCCGAGGAGCCCCAGTTTGGGCATGAAAAGGAACTTGCTTAGCCGCCAAGAGGTTTTCGGAAAATCCTTGTCCGAAAACCTGCGTCCTGCTTCCAGGACGGCAACGCTATAGCCCTTTTCGATGAGGCGAAGCGCCGCGACAGATCCACCAAATCCAGAACCAACGATGACGACATCAAAGTCGTTCTTCATTGTGGATCAGATCTCGATGCCGCTGGTGTCTTCTTCGCGGATGGTCCAACTGGTTCCGTAGGACTCAAGTAGGTCAAGGAACGGCTTTGGCTCAAACCATTCCGGACCATTGACTCCCAACGGTTCCCAGATGCCCTTGTGCAGCAATTCCATTGCTACGACAGGGTTTACCGCGGTCTGCCAGACGACTGCTTGGTCGCCGTACTCTTTCATCGACCATTCGTTGTCGACGACGTTGTAGATGTAGCAGGCGTACGGCTGGCCTTCCTTGTTCAGACCTTTGACGAGAGTACCCGCGCAAGTCTTGCCCTTCATGCGCTCACCCAGTGTTGCAGGATCCGGCAATGATGCGGCGAGAAGATCGCGCGGTGACACAGAAACACCTTGGACTTCGACATTTTCCTTGCGGTCCATGCCGAGCATATGAATGGTCTTCAGCGTTGTGATGAACTCTGCGCCGAGGCCGTACTTGAAGTTGACCTTCTTGGCATCAACCTTCTGCGGAATGAGAACAACTTCTTCGTGCTCGACATTGACGCACTCGACGGGTCCGATTCCTTCTGGGAAGTCGAAGGTCTCAATCTCACTAAAGGGTTCGGTGGTAAACCAGCCGCGGCCGTCTTCCCAGACCAGCGGAGGATTGAGACATTCTTCGATAGTCGTCCAGATTGAGAAGGACGGGGCGAAATCATGACCCTCGACTGTCAGGTTGGAGCCATCGAGAACGGTGATGGAGTCAATTCGACTAAATAGATGGTCCGATGCATAGCGAGCAAAGACGTCGCTCATACCGGGTTCGATACCCATACCGACGAGGGCATAGATTCCGCGCTCGCTCCAGTTCCAGTCACGTGCGAATTGCTCGTCGCCTAGTTTCACGCCAGTTTCGGTATTTGGATAATGCGGATGGGGACGTGATAGCGACATAGCCATGTCGATGTAGTTGGTATTTTCAATCTCGCATGCCAAGAAGATTGGCATGACAAAACGAGGATCTACTGCGTTGATAACAACATCAGGATCGGCCTTGCGGATGAGTTCGCGTATGTCTTCTAGTTCCGCAGCGTTTACCTGGGCAGCAGAGAACCGGGAGTCTTTCACCCTGGCCACTGCTTCTTCAGCGCGAGTCAAGGTGCGATCCGCGATCACCATGGAGGTGATGAATTGCCTACGTGAGGCGATATTTGCGATTGCCCTGCCAACGCCGCCTGCGCCTATAACTAGCGCTTTCATTGAACGGCCTTTCATTCGTGTAACTATTAATGGTTATTAGGAGACCAATGCTAGCCAATGCCCATTAATCTGCCAATATTGCGCATGAAAGGTCCTCGTAGCTCAGTGGATAGAGCAACCGCCTCCTAAGCGGTAGGTCGCCGGTCCGACTCCGGCCGAGGACACGCAGCAGTTACCACTTTATGAGACGAAGTTCTAATGTGTCAGCGTAAATCGTTTCATTGCTTTAGGCGCCCACCAGTTTCGCTCACCGAAAAGACGCATCAATGCAGGAACAAGCAACGCGCGAATAAGAGTGGCATCAACAACAACTGCAAATGCGACACCGACGCCCATTGCC
This sequence comes from Candidatus Nanopelagicaceae bacterium, assembly GCA_036504835.1. GTDB lineage: Bacteria > Actinomycetota > Actinomycetes > Nanopelagicales > Nanopelagicaceae > QYPT01. The sequence continues at coordinate 6,216 of DASXUM010000041.1, read as the reverse complement.
TTTATCGACGAAATTCCACTGGTAATAAACGCGGCGAAGACCACCGCCAGCAACATTGCTGCTGCTGTGATGATTCGCGCTGATCGTTGCAGACCAGTCGCTACAGATTCCGTATTCGATTTGCCGGCGTAATGCTCCTCACGGATGCGCGATAGCAAGAAGATCTCGTAGTCCATGGAGAGTCCAAAGACGACGACAGCAACCAGAATAGTGATACCGGTATCGAGGCTTCCAGTAGTCGTGAAATCTCCCACCAACCACTTGAGATGGCCGTCGATGAAAATCCAACTCAATACTCCGATAGTTGCAACCAGCGACATCACATTCAAGATGACTGCTTTGATCGGAAGAATGATTGACCCGGTGAATACGAAGATGAGAATGAGAACGCTCAGCGCGATCCAACCCAACGCCCATGGCAAGGTATGTGCGATTCCATCTTGCGTGTCAGTGAAGTCAGCGGCCGCGCCTCCTATGAGAGTCCCCGTCGGCGATGGAATTGCGCGAAGTGCGTGGATAAGTGACTCGGCCTGGGTGGAACGCGAGGGCATTGATTGCACTGCCGAAAGGCGAAGGTCATTTCCTTGGGTCTGCACCGGATTAAGGTGGACGATTCCAGGAGTAGCCGCGATCTTGCCTGCGTAGGCAGTGACTTCTGCCGACTTAGTGACGCCGTTCGGAATGATGATCTCTATAGGACTGCCCTCTTGACCGGGGAAACGGTCAACGATCAACTGCGATGCAATCGCCGCCTTGTCCGATTTTGGCAGCACCCGCGAGTCCACTTGTCCAAAGGCAACAGTTCTTATCGGTGCCGCAAAAATCCCCAAAATGATCAATGAAACCAGCACAACTGGTACTGGGCGCCGCATAACGAAGCGCGCCGTTGTAGCCCATCGGCCTTCGCTTTTCGGGACGATGGCGCTCTTTCGCACCACTCCTTTATCAACTCGATGTCCGAGCATGGCAAGTATTGCGGGAAGAGGAATGAGTGCCCCCGCAACCGCGAGTGCGACAACGGACACCCCGGCATACCCAAATGACTTGAGGAAGCTCAAGGGGAAGAACATCATCGCGCTGATCGTGACGAAGACAGATAGTCCGGAGTAGAAGACAGTTTTTCCTGCAGTGGTAACCGTCGTGAATACCGCGTCCTCTACATTCTTGCCCGCGTGCAACTCTTCGCGGAATCGATTGACTATCAAGAGCGCGTAGTCGATGCCAAGTCCCAGTCCCAAACCAGTGATCAAGTTGAGGGCGAAGATGCTTACGTTGGTGAAAAGGGTGAAGAGATAGATAAGAAAGAACGCCCCCAGAATCGCGCTTACTCCCACTACCAATGGCATGGCAGAAGCCACCAGCGCCCCGAATACAAAAGCGAGCAAAATGAAGGTGAGCGGAATAGATATCGTCTCGGCTAGTGCGAGGTCTTTGGAGATCTTGCTATTGATTGCATGGGCGATGACACCTGCCCCTGACGCATAAACATGAAGAGACTCGAACTTACCGTCGAATCTCTTCTGGATTACTTTCCCCACATCACTGGTGGGACCGAAATTCGTATTCTGCGTGTAAACGAATATGTAAGCCGCTTTCCCGTCACGCGATTGGAGTGAGGGCAGGTCACCGGTGGACCAATACGACAAGGTCTGGGCGACGCCCGGCACCGCTTTGATCTGCGTCTCCAGACGTGCAGCCGATGCAGCCACGGCTGGATCGCTGACCAGACTGGACCCTGCATCTACAACTAGAACAATCCCGGGATCTTTCACATGGAAGTGAGCCGTCAAGTATCTAGCCGCCTTCGCCGACTCGCTCTTGGGGTCGGAATAGCCGCCGCTATCGAGTTTGCTGAAGGCAAGGGATCCGATCCCGCCCGCCGCAAAGACCACGAGGAGGAAGATGATCAAGGTTGATTTGCGTCGGCGAACTACTGTGTGGGCGAGTGCGTTAAACACTTAGAACTCCATATCTGAACGGTGTGCAGATTATTCTCGGGAGAATTGAACATTGTCAAGATTAGCGAGATGATTCCTCCTGTGTCACTACTCAAACCCCGTGCTAACTATCACCACGGCAACCTCGAAGCGGCCCTCATCGCCGCTGCAACGACGATGGTCCGCGCCAATGGCGCCGAGCATCTCTCTTTGCGCGCGGTAGCCGCGGAGGTCGGAGTGAGTCCAAGTGCGGCCTACCACTATTACCCCGACAAGGATTCGCTGATCGCCGGGGTAGGTCAGGCCCTTTTTGAATCGCTGGCCGATATGCAGGAAGAGGCGCTCTCGCAATTTCCGGGCAACTCGGCAAAGGCGGCGCGAGCCCGTTTCAGAGCGTTAGGACGGGCCTACTTCGATTGGGCACAGACCGAACCCAATCTTTTCCGACTGATGTTCGGAGGATTTTGTTCTATGGATTTTGCAGATGCACAACTCATACGCCAGGAAAGTCGGGCATGGAAATTGCTCTGCTCATGTCTTGCAGATCTGCAACGTCATGGGGCGATTGATTCAACAATGCGACCGTATGGCGAGATTCTGGCGTGGTCGACGGTGCACGGGGCAACCGCGTTGATTATCGAGGGCCATCTACCGGCGGATTCCTTCGAATCAGTACTGGACGGACTTGAACTCTCGATGGGGATCGGAAAATGATGAGCGAGATTTGGCCAAAGACGACATCAGACGAACGCGATCCGCGGGATGAGCAAGAGGAAGAAAGTCGGCGACAAGAAGAGATTCAATCGGACAAGCCTCCGCACCACGACTAATTTCTAGTCAGCAGATTTGACGGTGGGAGTGCTCTCGGTAGTTGGTTTCTTGCTAGTGCTTTCTTTGGCTACGGGGCTGGCTGGTTTGGACTCACTCTTCGAATCCGTTTTGTAGAAGCCAGATCCTTTGAAGACGACACCTACGGCCGAATAGACCTTCCGCAGTTGTCCATTGCATTCTGGACAGTGCGTCAGTGAGGATTCGCTGAAAGCTTGAAATACCTCAAACTCGTGATGGCAGGCGCTACATGCGTATTGATATGTGGGCACTCTGCGTCTCCAATCGATCTAATAAGGCATCCGACCCGCGCGGGGCGGTAGATCGAAGTCTAAAGAAGTGAGACGATAGAGGCGAATTAGGGGGGACCATGAAGTTGAGAAAGACGCTCGCCTGCGCGTTATTGGCCTTTATCGGCACCGTCCTCGTTGCCGGCCCTGCTAGCGCAAACTCGCTTGTCAGTACCTCTCCGGTGGCTGGCTCGACTGTGACCTCCACGCCCAGCGCCATCACGCTTAATACCCAGGATGTCGTCATGGACACCGGCAACACCGTCTCGGTCACCGATCCCCAAGGGGCTCGCGTCGACGATGGGACGTTGACCGTAAACGGGACGACCATCGTGGCCGGACTTAAATTGATGAAAGTCAGTGGCGTCTACACAGTCGCATACACTCTCCTGACAAACAACGACGTCCCTTTGCAAGGCACATACACCTTTACCTTCAACGCCCCAGCCGTGATTACGCCTGCTTCGCCAACGGTGATTTCGCCGTCGGCAACGGCTACGGAAGCGCCAGCGAGCACTGGGTTGGGTGTTCCGGTTCTCATCGTCGGATTGATCGTCGCTGTGATTGCGGTCTTCTTGTTCCTTGTCTATTACGCATGGAAGCTCATTAAGAAGAAATGATGTTGTTGGCGGCATCCATTCCCAGTTCGGGGCCATTTGTAAATGCACTAACCACTATCAGCAAATTTCTAACGATCACTGCAAGCATCGCCGTCGTAGGCGTGCTGCTCGCGATTTCTTATCTCATGGAAGATGACCACGGACAACTTTCGGCACGGTCGTTGCGTATGCGCAGCGCCGTTTTCTGGTCTGCCATGCTCTGGGTAATCGCAGGAGCTGCAAATATTGTTCTCACTCTGGCCAATATTCTAGGTTCGCAAATAAGCGTTGCACTCGATTTCACTACGTTGCGATCTTTTATTACGCAAGTGACTCTTGGCCAATACATGTTCTTCCAACTCCTGGTGGCTCTACTTGTCGCCGGATTTGTGCAGAACGTCAAGCGAATCGGTGCCACCAACCTGTTGCTGATAATCGCATTGGTCGGCATAAGTGCCCCACTATTTGAAAGTCATTCAGCTTCTAGCGGATCTCATGCCCTTGCCATTGGCTCGATTATTGTTCACGTAATCGCGCTCACGGTCTGGGTAGGCGGAGTTTTCGGTCTTGCGATTCTTGACCCAGAAGATCGTGCTCTGGCAGTTCCGCGCTTTAGTCAATTGGCCCTGTGGGCGGTTGTGGCCGTGGTTATAAGTGGAACCGCTAACGCTTGGACGAGGTTGAACTTCAGACAGGCCTGGCACACCAACTACGCACTAATTGTCATCGCTAAAGTGATTTTGACTCTTCTGCTCATATTTATTGGCTATAAACATCGCAAGAATCTTACAAGCGGAGAAATTACCCGCGTGGATTGGTCAAAGTTCGCGAAGTTAATCACCATTGAACTTTCCATAATGATCGTCGCGCTCGCCCTTGGTTCTTGGCTTTCAACCAACCAGCCTCCAATACCGGCACTGGGCACCCGATTCGACGCAGCAACGACGGTTGCGGGTTTGCCGATGCCCGGAGCACCCAATTTCGCCCGTGTGCTGTTCGCCTTTGACCCCGATGCGTTGTTTATCGGAATTCTGGTTCTGGCGCTCGCCCTTTATTTCCGAGGCGTTGCAATTCTGAAAAGACAAGGCGACAAGTGGCCGGTGAACAGAACCGTCAATTTCGTCATCGGATGTGTAATTATCGAATTTGCTACGAGTGGCGGCCTGGGCGTATATGCATACTTTGCATTTTCGTATCACATGGTGGCCCACATGGTCCTTGGAATGGTCGCTCCGATTTTCATCATTCTCGGCGCTCCTATCACCCTCGCCCTTCGGACGCTGCCACAAGGCAGAACTCCCGACGAACGAGGAGTGCGTGGAACTCTTGTTGCCGCCTTGCACTCGCGTTTGGTAAGTATCTGGGTGAACCCAATCGTTGCTCTGGCACTCTTTGATGGGTCGCTTTTTGTCCTTTACTTGACACCTTTATTCGGTGGAATGATGCTGAGCCACACAGGACACTTCGTGATGGATCTGCATTTTATTCTGGCGGGCCTTCTCTTCTTTCACGTGGTTATTGGAGTTGATCCAAATCCGAAACGCGTGCCGTATTTGGCAAGAATTGTCCTTTTATTTGCGGCGATGGCCATTCATGCGTTCTTCTCAGTTGCTCTCATTTCGTCAACAACACTCCTAGACCACGGTTACTTCGCGCAACTTCATCGCCCATGGTCGACTGATTTGCTCTCCGATCAACACCTAGGGGGATCCTTGGGTTGGGCGTTGGGAGAAATTCCGATCATGATCGCGCTAGTGGCAACCTTCCTTCTGTGGAATCGGGATGACGCGCGTGAGGCCAGACGGATCGATCGCAATGCCGAGCGTGCCGCTGCGATGGGAACTCCCGACGAATTAGCCGAATACAATGCCTATCTAGCCAAACTTGCAGTAAGGGACGAACGTGACAAGTGAACCGCTCTTTGATCTTCCTTCGGAGCACAAAGATTTGCGTGAGAGTGTTCGAGCACTCGCCCTGAAAGAGATTGCCCCCTTTGCCCATGATGTCGATGAGAACTCGCGCTTTCCGCAGGAGGCGTACGAGGCATTGCAGCGTGCTGGTCTGGCATCTGCACATGTACCAACCGAGTTCGGCGGAGAAGGCGCTGACGCACTCGCCGTTGTCCTGATCGTCGAAGAAGTTGCCCGTGTGTGCGGCGCGTCCTCGCTGATCCCTGCAGTAAACAAGCTTGGTGCACTGCCGTTGATGCTCTCGGGTTCTCGCGAGCAGAAGGAGCGTTGGTTGCGGCCCGCCGCGCAAGGAAAAGGTTTCTCATACTGTCTCTCTGAATCCGGAGCCGGCTCAGATGCGGCCGCTCTACGTACCAAGGCCGTGAAGTCGGGCGATAAATGGATTATCAACGGAAGCAAGAAGTGGATCTCCAACGCGGGTTTTTCTGATTTCTACACGGTCATGGCCACGACCGATCCTGATAAGCGTGATGCGGGAATTACCGCTTTCATTGTCGAAAAAAGCGATCCCGGCGTTTCTTTTGGCGCACACGAGAAGAAGATGGGGTTTCGCGGCTCCCCAACTCGCGAGGTGTATTTCGACAACGTTGAG
>DASXUM010000040.1:0-12839 GCA_036504835.1 Candidatus Nanopelagicaceae bacterium | reverse complement strand
GTCATCGCCCACCGACTTTCTACCATTCGAGATGCAGACACAATCTTGGTGATGGATAAAGGCAGGCTCATCGAGCAAGGGAGCCACGCAGAACTTATGTCAAAGAGGGGCTTCTACTTCGATTTATATGCGAGCCAATTCGCCGAAGCTCTCGATTAAGCAAGTACCTTTACCCATGACCAGTTTGACGTCGGTAGTTCTTTCCGTAAATCTGACGGCCGTTGTCCATGAGGGTGAGTGGACGGGAAGTGTCGGTCGCACAGGAATCGACAAGCGGCCTGTCTCTGGACTTGTGAATGCATCCAATGAATGTTTACTTGGGGATGTCGTCGCCGACCGAAAAAACCACGGCGGGTATGACCAAGCTGTCTACGCCTATGCCAGTGAGGATGTTGCTTGGTGGGAGAAGGAAATCGGCATGGATATCGCCTATGGAAGATTCGGCGAGAATCTCACCACCAAGGGAGTAGATGTAACCAATGCCGTGATTGGTCAACGATGGAGCATCGGGACCACTATTTTGGAGGTTTCGCAGCCCAGAATCCCTTGCCGAGTCTTTGAAGGTTTTTGGGGCCGTCCGGGATTGATCAAAGATTTCACGAGGGCCGGGCGCCCTGGAGCCTATCTGCGCATTGTGCAGGAAGGTGAGTTGCAAGCGGGCGATGAGATTTCCATCGTGAGACAGCCAACTCACGGAGTAACGATTGCTGATCTCTTCGCTGCCAAAGCCGGGGAGCGCTCGAGGGTGGCCGAGATTGCCAGGAACTCGGATGTCTCAGAAGACATTCGGCAGTGGGCAAACCGGATACTCGAAACTACGAAAGAGTTTTAGGCAACCGTCCACGTATCGCCACTGGTAAGGAGAGTCTCTAGGTCTCCTGCACCTTGGGCGGCGATGATGTCAGAGATCTGACCGTTGACTTGCGAGCCGTACTCAGCGCGCTCAACGTCGCGGAAGATTCCTACCGGCACGTGGTCGAGTTTCGAATTCGAGAAGCGAGAGAGTGCGAAGGCGTAGCTTGCGTCCTGGTTGTGAACATCATGGACAACGAGATCACTTTCCGAAACTGAGCCCAATTCGACCAATTTGAGGGAAGATCCTTCGTGCACCAGACCATGGGTTGCCGATTTGATCGGTTGGCCATGAATCAAGTGGAGCAGGGCGCCCTCTTTGGTCTCATTGTCCTTCACGGTATCAAAAGCGCCATCATTGAAGATCGGGCAGTTCTGATAGATCTCGATCAAGGCGGAGCCTTTGTGCGCGCTCGCGGCACGAAGTACTTCTGTGAGGTGCTTGCGATCGCTGTCGATTGACCGGGCAACGAAGGATGCCTCTGCGCCAATGGCCAAGGAAATCGGATTGAACGGCGTATCAAGTGAGCCGAGCGGCGTTGATTTAGTGACCTTTCCTTGCTCGCTGGTTGGCGAGTACTGACCTTTAGTCAGACCGTAGATCCGATTGTTAAAAAGCAGGATCTTGAGGTTCACGTTACGGCGAAGTGCATGGATAAGGTGGTTGCCACCAATGGAAAGCGAGTCGCCGTCACCGGTGATCACGAAAACAGAGAGATCTGGGCGTGAAATTGCCAATCCTGAGGCGATTGTTGGCGCACGACCATGGATTGAGTGCATTCCGTAGGTGTTGAGGTAATAAGGAAAACGCGAAGAACACCCGATACCGGAAATGAAGACGACGTTCTCACGCGGAACGCCGAGTTCGGGAAGGTAGGACTGGACGGTGGAGAGTATTGAATAGTCGCCGCATCCCGGACACCATTTCACTTCCTGGTCGGAGGTGAAATCTTTCTTGGTCAGGGTAATTTCAGTCATGGAGCACCTCCATTGCGGCTTCCATAATTTCAGCAGTGGTGAATGGAAGACCGCGCACCATGTTGTAACCGATGATGTCCTTGAGATATTGCGAGCGAAGCAGCATTGACAGTTGTCCGAGGTTCATCTCAGGGACGATCACCTTCGAGTACTTCTCGAGCACTTTGCCTAGGTTCTTCGGGAAAGGATTGATGTAGCGAAGGTGCGCCTGTGCGATGTTTTCGCCATTCGCGCGCAGGGATTCAACGGCAGCAGCGATTGGACCGAACGTTGATCCCCATCCAAGCAGAAGTACTTCTGCATTGCCGTTGGGATCGTCGACGACGAGATCGGGAATCTCTACTCCTGCGACTTTGGCCGCGCGCGCACGGACCATCAAGTCGTGGTTGGTTGGATCGTAGGAGATCGCGCCGGTCTTATCTGCCTTCTCGACGCCGCCAATGCGATGCTCTAGACCTTTTGTCCCAGGAATAGCCCAAGGCCGAGCGAGTGTTTTTGTGTCGCGCAGGTAGGGCAAGAAATCGTCCTGCGGTTTGGCAAATTCGACGTGAAGATCTGGCAGGGATGCGACATCGGGAATCTTCCAAGGCTCTGAGCCGTTTGCGATGTATCCGTCAGAGAGAATCATTACCGGTACCCGATACGTCGTCGCAATACGTGCGGCCTCGAGCGCGACATTGAAGCAGTCACTGGGAGTTGAGGGAGCTAGTACGACAACAGGTGACTCGCCGTTGCGGCCATACATGGCTTGAAGGAGATCAGCTTGCTCGGTTTTGGTTGGAAGGCCCGTGGACGGACCTCCACGTTGAACATCAATAATGATCAAAGGAAGTTCGAGCATCACGCCCAGGCCGATCGTTTCACTCTTGAGAGCGAGACCAGGGCCGGACGTGGTTGTGATTCCAAGAGAGCCGCCGTATGAGGCACCAAGGGCGGCGCCAATTGCCGCGATTTCATCTTCTGCCTGGAAAGTGATGACTCCAAACTTCTTATGCTTGGAGAGTTCGTGCAAAATATCCGAAGCCGGGGTAATTGGATACGAACCGAGGAACAACTTCAACCCGCTGCGTTGTGAGGCAGCGATGAGGCCGTATGCAAGGGCGGTGTTTCCGCTGATGTTTCGGTACTTGCCGGCTGGCATTTTGGCAGGTGCAATTTCGTAGGAAACGGCGAAATCTTCGGTCGTCTCTCCGTAGTTCCATCCAGTCTTGTATGCAAGCAAGTTGGCCGCCAAAATCTCGGGCTTCTTGCCGAACTTAGCTTTGAGGAAATTCTCGGTGGCCTCGGTCGGGCGGTGGTACATCCAAGACAGCAGTCCGAGGGCGAACATGTTCTTGGAACGCTCAGCCTCCTTGCGTGTAAGTGAGAGTTCTGAGAGCGCGGCAACTGTAAGAGAGGTCAGACCAACTGCGTGAACTTTGTAGCTATCAAGGGAGCCATCTTCAAGCGGATTCGTCTCGTACCCAACTTTGGAAAGATTGCGAGTGGTGAATTCATCTTGGTCGACGATGATCGTGGCACCACGGGGCAGGTCGCGGATATTGGCCTTCAATGCGGCTGGATTCATCGCAACCAAAATATCCGGCGCATCTCCCGGCGTCTGAATGAGGTGGTCTGCAAAATGAAGCTGAAAGGATGAGACTCCCGCAAAAGTGCCTTGCGGCGCTCGAATCTCGGCAGGATAGTTGGGGAGAGTGGAGAGGTCATTTCCTAAACTGGCCGTGTCCATCGTGAAGCGATCGCCGGTCAATTGCATGCCGTCGCCGCTATCTCCAGCGAATCGAATAGTTACTTGATCAAGCGCGACTACAGGTTTGCCCACGCGTTTATCTTCCCACTTTGCGCTCATATGTAAACCTTCTTTGCCGAACTCTCAGGGGATTTTGGTCACACTGCGAGGCGTTCTCCCACCACGGGGGAGAACGCCAATCCCAGGATCGCTGGTTAGCATGTGTCCCGTGAACCTCCCCCGCCGCGGCTCCGTTTTCTTATTGGTTTCCGCCATTTTTCTCACAATGTTTGTCGGGAGTGCTCACGGGGCGGAAGTATCCTTTGGAGGACCGCGTCCTTACAAGCTTTTTGTTCCAAGCACCTACAACTCTTCATTCCCTGCACCTTTGATTATTGCCTTACATGGATACGCGCAGTCAGGCGACAAGTTTGAGAAGTACCTGAAACTCACGCCGGTGGCAGAGGCTCGTGGAATTCTTTACGTGCACCCAAATGGCACCGCCGACAAGACTGGTACTCGATTTTGGAATGCCACCCCCGAGTGCTGCGATATTCATACGCCGAAAATCAATGACGACAAATATCTCATGGGCATTATTGATGAAGTCTCCAAGAGCTATTCGGTTGACCCGGACCGTATTTACATCATCGGACACTCCAACGGCGGTTTCATGGCCAATGCCCTGGCTTGCAAACATGCAGATCGAATTGCGGCAGTCGTTAGCATGGCGGGCGGAGGGTACGCCAAAACGGCGATGTGTAAACCATCGATTCCCATCAATATTCTGGAAATATGGGGCACAAAGGATGTGACTTTCACGGGCAATCACATGATGGGGAAGGTTATACCTGGCGCCGTGAAGACCGCCGCTATCTGGGGTGCCTTAGACCATTGTGCAAAGAGTCGGTACGTACTTCCTGAAAAACTTGATTTGGATGCAAAACAACCCGGATTCGAGACCACTCAGTATCAGTACACAGAGTGTGCCGATAATGCCGATGTCGAATTCTGGGCCATCGCCGGCGCCCCGCACGTTCCGACGCTTTCCAAGAATTTCACTTCCGCCGTGGTTGATTTCTTACTGGCTCACCCAAAGGTCACTTCTTCGCAGTCTGGATGATCTCTCGCAAGTGACTTGCCGTTGGAACGCGGCCCGCGAAGGCCACTACGCCGTCGACAACTAATGCAGGCGTAGACATGACTCCGTATGAGGCTATTTGTCCGTAGTCCTCAACTTTTTCAATGGTGGCTTCGAGCCCGAGTTCCTGAAGGGCTTGGTTTGTCATTTTGTAAAGCAGGACGCAGTTTTTGCACCCTGGACCGAGGATCTTGATATCCATGCCTACACCTCCTATTTAGTGCAGAATCGCGTTGAATAGATATCCGACAAAGACGATTCCAAGTCCAACCACTCCCACAAATGTCGCGAGAAGTTTGGGTTTGAGAACGCGGCGAAGGAGGATCATCTCGGGCAGACTCAACGCGACGACGCTCATCATGAATGCAAGGAGTGTCCCCATAGGCAGGCCCTTATCGTGTAGAACCTGCACTATCGGAATGATGCCCGCGGCGTTGGAGTACAACGGGATTCCAACGAGCACCGCGATGAGGACGGCAAAAGGATTGCTCGCACCCGCGTATTTCACGAAGAAGGAAGCTGGCGCCCAACCGTGAATTAATGCGCCCAGTGCGATTCCGACTAAAAGGTAGGGCCAGATTTTGCGGACGATCGCGATCGATCCCTCGACTCCAATTTTCGTTCGCTCGCCAAGTGTGTATCGAGGTGCGGCAAAGCCCGTTTGTTGGTTCACCTTGGTTTCGAATACGAATGGTTCGACCCAGCGTTCAACTTTAAGTTTGCCCAAGATGATTCCAGCGCCAATTGCAATCGTTAATCCCGATATCAAATAGATCGCGGCGATCTTCCAACCGAACATGCTGAAGAGCAGGCCGACCGCAATCTCGTTAATCAAAGGACTGGCGATTAAGAAACTCAAGGTGATGCCAATCGGAATGCCTGCACCGAGGAATCCAATGAAGACAGGCACTGCACTGCACGAGCAGAACGGAGTCACAATCCCCAAGGAGGCAGCAAGAATGTTCCCAAGTCCGGCTCGCTTCCCACCGAGGAAGGCGCGGGTTCTGTCGATCGTAACGAATGTTCGCGCAAGGGTTACAGCGAAAGTGATCCCGACCAAGAGCAGCGCGATTTTGGTGGCGTCGTAGAAGAAGAAGTGGATGACATCCGGCATCTTCTTCGTCTTATCCAAGCCGAACAGATCAAAGAAGATCCAGTCCCATAGAGTGGAGTTAAGGGCTAGAGCGACTACCCATGCCACGACAAGCGCCGCAAGTTCTGCGACTTGACGGCGCTTGCTCTTTCGGGGCCGCAGGGTGAGTAATTGACTCATTTGAGTTGCTTGGTTAGCAGCAGGATTCGGTGGTGCTTGAATCAGAGCAGCAGGCAGATTCGGCGCTATCGGTCTTGCACACGCATGCGGTTACGGATTCCTCAATTTTGATGTCGGCCATGATCGTGGTCCTTTCAGTTCATATCGACGTATATCGATATGAGGAGGCTATTCTTCATATCGAAAAATGTCAATATGAGGTCGCCTACAAGGGCGATACCTCCGCATGCTCGAATTTCTCGTTGGGGATGAGGCGGGTGAGGGCTGCCGTGAGGAGGAGAACGAGGGCTGTCACGAGATAGACCGGGCGGGCTGAGGTTACGAAATTGGATCGGGCGAGTTGGCTCAGATTCCGTAATGAGGTGCCGGCGTTGGTCACGGTCGAAACCGAAACGTCACCGTGCGTCTTCCACAGTTGGAAGATCGTGGCAAGGGAGAGTCCGCTGCCGAGGACCCCGCCGAATTGACGGGCGAATGTGTTGATAGCCGAACCCGATCCTCGATGGCGCTCGCCCAGGGCGTGAGGTGCAACCACCGAGCCAAATTGAGTGACTAGGCCGGAGCCAAATCCCATCACAATCACGCCCGAGATGATGGCGGGCAGTCCAGCGCTAAGAAAAAGAATGGCAAACCCGAGAGCGAAAGCGAGAAGGCCAAGGGTTGCCAACCAGCGATATCGCCCCGTCTTGGCAACCGAGCGACTGGCAAGACCTGATCCGAAGAGATTTCCAAATCCCATCGTGAGAAGGATGAGCCCGGCGATTGCCGGGGTTTCACCTTGAACGACTTGCACAGATAGCGGAACGACAACAAGTCCAATCAACATTGCGGCGCCGGAGACCATGCTCGCACTCAACGTCACGGTAAATAGCCGATTGGAGAAGAAGTGCAGAGGTATCAAAGCTCGCTCGCCTTGAGCGCGTTCAACCACAATAAATAGTACGAGGCTGGCAAGTAGAACAAGGAGTAGATATATCTTCCATTGATGCATCGCCTCGGACTTCACGTTCTGGCTGAGAAGAAGCAGGCTGAGTACAAATGCGCTGAAGAGAAGTACACCCCACCAGTCAAAACGGGCTCGGTGCAATTCCTGCTTCACATGTAGGTAGCGCAAGGCACGGAAGATTGCATACAGGGCGATAGGAATGTTGAGGATAAATATCCAACGCCAACCAGCGATGCCAAGGATGGAATTCTGCGTCGCGATAACGCCGCCGACGATCGGACCGAAGAGACTTGATGATCCAAATACCACTACAAAAACCAGTATGTATCGGGCTCTTTCTCGGGGTGGAACAAGGTCTGAGATGACCGCGAATGCGAGAGAGAAGAGGCCGCCCGCCCCCAAACCTTGCACGCTGCGTCCAATCACCAGCAACCCAAACGTCGGTGCTAGTGCGGCAATGGCCGAACCAAGAATAAAAATCGAAAGGGCTGCTACAAAGAGCGGGCGCCGCCCATAACCATCAGAGAGGCGACCGTAAATTGGCGTCGTGATCAGCGAGGCCAGTAAGTATGTGGTGAGTAACCACCCTTGCCCCGAAAGTTGGCCAAAGTGAGTCGCGATGGTGGCTCCAGCGGTGGACATGACTGTCTGATCAAGAGCTGCAAGGAACATTCCGAGTGCGAGGGAGGAGAGGACGCGGATCACCTCAGGGGAGAATGAGACTTCTTTTCTCGCGCGTTTTGCCATGTTCAGTTGGCTAGTTCGGCGACAGTGGGCAACTCGTGTCGGGGATTTGGGCAGCAACCAACTGGGCAGAAATCCGCCCACGGTCCCATAGGTGAGAGCGCTTTTCTTTCGGTTTTCGTGAGGCGTTCTTCGAGAAGATCGACTAGACCAGAGACGAATGCCTCTGATCTTCCCGGCGTCGCGACCCGAATAAAACGAAGGTTCTCTTCGTCGGCAATGGCTTTGGCTTCGTTGTCCAGATCCCACACAACTTCAATGTGATCACTGACAAATCCGATTGGCACCACCACGACGGCTTTCGTCTCAAGTGCAGCCGTCTCGCGCAACGCATCTCCAATATCGGGTTCGAGCCATGGCATGTGTGGTGCACCGCTACGTGATTGATAAACAAGGGACCAATCTGGCAGAGGGAAAGCAATCTGCTTGCTCGTCATCTCGAGGATGGCATTGGCTGTTGCATTGTGTTGTGCCACGTAGACACCGTCGACGTAAGAACTGCGAAGGCTCTCGGGGCCGGAAGTTTGTGCCATCACTATCGGCACAGAGTGCGTCGTGAAGAAGATATGAATATCTGACGTTGCGAATCCCTCATCGACAAGCGAATTCAAGGCTTGCACCAGACCGTCCGAGAAGGGAATAACGAAGCCGGGGTGGTCGAAATAGCTGCGGACCTTGTCAATGTGCATTCTGCCTTCCAGGCCAGCTTCAACTAGAGCTTGGGCTAGATTCTCGCGATATTGCCGACAACCCGAATAAGAGGAGTAGGCGCTCGTCACTAGCGAAAGAACTCGACTGTGCCCATCCGCATTGATTTCGCGGAGAACGTCGGCGAAGAAGGGATCTGAGTTTCGATTGCCGAGGTAGACCGGGATTTCGATTCCTCTTGCCTTCAATTCTTCTCGAAGGTGAACAAGGAGTTCTCGGTTCTGCTCGTTGATCGGGCTGACACCGCCAAGTGCCAAGTAGTGATGCGAAACTTCTTCAAGGCGTTCGCGGGGAATTCCGCGTCCTGCCGTAACTCTTTCAAGGAAGGGCATTACCTCATCGGGATTTTCTGGACCACCGAACGATGTCAGCAGGACGGCGTCGTAGTTCATGCAAGCAGTTCTTCAATGGCCGCGGGATCAATGATGCGACCGGTGTAGAAAGGAATCTCCTCGCGGACGTGAAGGCGAGCTTTCGTGGCGCGCAAATCGCGCATCATGTCAACGAGATCGTGAAGATCATCGGATTCAAGAGCGAGGATCCATTCGTAGTCACCCAAGGCGAACGCGGCCACCGTATTGCTGAGTAGGTTCTTGTAACCGCGAGCGGCCATTCCATGCTCAACGAGCATTTCCCGTCGTTCTTCTTCAGGCAAGATGTACCAGTCGTAAGAGCGCACGAAGGGGTAGACGGTCAGCCAATCTTTTGGTTTTTCTCCCGCCATGAATGCTGGAACATGTCCTTTGTTGAATTCAGCCGGACGGTGCAATCCCATTGCAGCCCATGATGTTTCGGTGGCGCGACCCAACGCAGTGCGGCGAATTTCTCGCAAAGTTTCCTGAATGAGTCCGGCAGTCGGTGCATGGAACCAGAGCATTATGTCGGCGTTTGCACGCATTCCTGACACATCGTAAATCCCACGTAATTGCACATCGTTGTCGCTAGCTTTTTTCAGAACCGCTGACAACTCCTCAACGGCCTTTCTTGGCGATTCAAGTGGCTGGGTACGACGCAATACAGTCCACGATGTGTATCGAATGGTTTCGTTGATTTCGCGTGCTGTTGCCTTGGTAAGTTGCTCAGTCATTGGGGGATTATCGCACTTGTTGAGAACAGATTCACCTTCAATAAGCTTGAATAAAGAGGTCCTATTGCTCGTGAACGAAGGCCACCAGCCGTGTTAGGAGATCGGGATCTGTGGTTGGAGGCACGCCGTGACCCAAGTTCACGATGTGGGCTGGCGCAAATGATCCGCGTCGAATCACATCTAACGTGTGGATCTGCAATTCTTCCCACGGTCCGCTCAACTTCTCGGGGTCGATATTGCCTTGCAAGGGCATCGTGCCTCCCAGAATCGAATTGGCGACATCAAGAGGTGTATCTGAATCTATTCCCATGACGGTTGCGCCGACATCGCGCATTTGAGGAAGCATGGAACCGGTCTTTGTCCCAAAGTGGACTCGTGGAACGGGAAGATCGGATAAAGAGGTCATGACCGCCTTTGAGTGCGGTGCCGCAAAATTGACGTACTCATCGAGGGTAAGTCGCCCCGCCCATGAATCAAAAAGTTGAAGCCCGCTTGCCCCAGCAGTCACCTGAGCGCGGATGAATGAACTTGTTGTCCTTGCAACCCAAGCAAGTATGTCGTTCCAAAGTGCGGGATCCTCTTTCATCAGTGCACGAGTGATTGGGAGATCTTTAGATGGAGCTCCTTCAATGAGGTAAGAGGCGAGAGTAAAAGGCGCTCCGCCAAATCCAATGAGAGGAGTGTCGCCAAGTTCGGCGATGACAATTTTAATTGCTTCGCTTATTGGAGCGAGAGCGCTCGGCTCAAGTTCTTTAAGAGTGTTCAAGTCTTCGCGAGTTCGTACGGGATGTGCCATGACTGGACCGACCCCCGCGACTATGTCGACATCAACTCCTGCAAGGCGAAGGGGAATCACGATATCGCTGAAGAAAATCGCCGCATCGACCTTATGCCGGCGTACAGGTTGGAGAGTGATTTCTGCGGCCATCTCGGGGCGTAAGCAGGAATCAAGCATCGGAACACCCTCTCGGAGGGCTCTGTACTCAGGCAGCGATCGACCGGCTTGGCGCATGAACCAAATCGGCAGGCGTTCTGTGCGGATTCCGCGGTAAGCCTGAATCAACTGGGAATGCGCTGTACGCCCAGTTATTAGCGGATGATCCAGTGGCAAGGACACGGGAGCATCATGCCATTGAAATGGGACTACTATTCGCGAGTGGCGTTGGTACTCATTGGTGCGAGTCATCACAACCTCGCCCTTTCCAAACTTGAATTGCTCGAACGCGAGGCCGCCCAGATTCGTGAGCGCCTTTTCTCGGCTCCGGTTGCCGAGACGGGAATTGCGGGCGGGGTTCTAGTCGCCACGTGCAACCGCTTTGAGGTCTATTTCGAGACTGAAGTCTTTCATTCAACAGTAGACAACGTGCTCCGGACCATTAGTGAGATCTCGGGGCTTGGGCCGGAACAGACAAATCACTCCTTACAAGTCAGCGCGGGCTTCTCCGTTGTCGAACACATCTTCTCGGTTGCATCTGGGCTCGATTCGATGATTGTCGGTGAGGCAGAGATTGCCGGTCAGGTGCGCACCGCATTCACCCACGCTCAACGGGAGAAGACGACTACACCTCTCTTGGAACAACTCTTTCAGCGCGCCTTGGCCACCTCAAAAGTGGTTACAAGTTCAACCGGATTAGGCGCTGCGGGACGTTCGATCGTGGACGTCGCACTTAACGTCGTGGAGTCGAGATACGGTGCCATCGCTGGTAAGCGGGCAATCGTCCTCGGAACAGGCGCATATGCCCGAGTTGCTGTTGCCGCCCTCCAACGTCGTGGATGTGAGGAAATTTCCATCTATTCCGCGAGCGGTAGAGCCCGCCAGTTCAGCGAAACCCATAACACGATTGCAATTGCTAATGACGGACTGAGTGAAGCTCTTGCGAATACGGACCTTGTCGTCGGATGCAGTGGCAATGCGACCTCCATCCTTAATGCGGATTTCGTCCGAACTGCCAGGGGTGACAAGTTCCTTCCAATGATCGATGTTGCTCTCTCCTCGGATTTTGCCTCTGACGTCCGAGAACTGGATTCGGTAGACGTTATCGATCTCGATGTAGTCCGCGTAAATGCGCCGAAAGAACATGGCGAGGAGATCGAGCAAGCAAACGACATCGTCCAGAAAGCTGTCCTCAAATTCGAAAATGAACAGTCGGCTCGGACTATGGATCCTGCTATCGCGGCTATGCGCTCGCATGTCGGAATATTGATTGACCTTGAGGTGAAACGCGTGCGAGATCGTGCAGGCGATGCGATTGCGGCCGATGTTGAATTCTCTCTACACCGAGTCACTAACGCACTTCTGCATACTCCGTCCGTGCGCGCTCGCAATCTTGTTCGCGATGGCGATCAGCAGGATTACCGCACTGCGATTCAGGTACTTTTCGGCATCGATCTTGAGACCTCAGAAGATGTCTGATCGACCGCTGATAATTGGTACCAGGGGAAGTCTTCTCGCTACAACTCAGACCAGGCTCATCAGTTCATCGCTAGAAACCCTGGCGGGCTACCGAATTTCCGAGAAAATCATCCGCACTGAAGGTGACGATGTCACCACGTCTTTGACCAAATCTTCTCGACCGGGTGTTTTTGTGGCGGCGCTTCGCACCGCGCTTCTGCGCGGCGAAGTTGATGTCATTGTCCACTCGTTCAAGGATCTTCCTTCGCTTCCGGAAAAGGAGATCGTTATCGCGGCAGTGCCACAACGGGAAGATTTTCGGGACGCACTAATCTCTCGGAACCATGTTGCATTGATGGATTTGCCAGCCGGTGCCAGGGTGGGAACGTCTTCGCCTCGCCGCTCGGCGCGTATTGCGCACGTGCGCCCGGATTTAATGATCCTTCCGATGCGGGGAAACGTCGACACCCGTTTGCGGAAAGTTGAAGAAGGTGAATTCGACGCGGCGGTTCTTGCAGTAGCAGGGCTGAATCGGGTTGGGCATGCTGACAAAATTACGGAGTTCTTCACTCCCGAGTTATTGTTACCCGCACCAGCACAAGGTGCCCTTGCGGTTGAATGCCGCAGCGACGATGCGGAATTGATCGCAACTCTTTCGTTGCTTGATGACCCACTGACCAGATTTATCACGACTGCCGAACGGGCGGTTCTAGTTGGCATTGGAGCAACCTGCGCCACGGCTATCGGCGCCCTTGGCGAATACAAGGATGGATCACTCACTTTGACCGCCGAATTATCTGCCCCGGATGCCGACGAGCACGAACGCGCGAGCATGGTTAAGAATTCATTGGGAGTCGAGGACACGGCGGATGCGCACGAACTTGGCTTGGCGTTGGCGGAGCAGATCCTTAGGACACCACTTGGCTCTCGTTTGGGATCGACGCGTGGTTAAGCCCGTCCTTCTCATTCGCGGGGATAACAATGAATCT
>DASXUM010000039.1:0-9133 GCA_036504835.1 Candidatus Nanopelagicaceae bacterium | reverse complement strand
CAATTGAGTCACAGGGACTCACGTTCAAGAAAGGGGAATTTTCATTATGACCATGTCTTTCGATCCTTTCAGCGAGCTGGACCGTATGACGGGGAGCCTGCTTCAGTTCCGCCCAGGCCCGCGCTTCATGCCGGTTGACCTGTACCGCGAACAAGAACACTACGTTCTCAACGCAGACCTGCCGGGAATTGATCCGGGTTCTGTCGATGTCGATGTAGATGGCCAACTTTTGACTATCCGCGCACAACGAACCCCTTCAACCCGAGATGGAGCGAAGTGGCTGGTTCAGGAAAGACCAACTGGCACTTACCTTCGGCAGTTCAGTCTTGGTGAGGGAGTTGATACTGAGCGAATAAGCGCCAGTTATGACAACGGCGTGCTCAGCGTCATAATTCCGGTGAGCGAGAAAGCTAAACCACGGAAGATCGATATCACCACGATAAATCAATCGTCAAGCAATCAAAAGTCGATCACCATCTAGTCTGCTTCGGTTCCGAACGGGTGGTCGGCTAGCGTAAGCCGACCACCCGTTCGGTTCTGGCGACGAACGACCAATTTCACATTGAGCAGCCGACATTGCGCTGGCCCCTTGCCACGAAAAATCTCGCGAGTAATATCTTCGGAAATTCCAGACGGAGAGAGGCAAGCATGGAATCGAAGGTGACTGGAGCAGGTGATCCGCTGGTCCTTCTTCCCGGTGGGCTCACTGGTTGGATGAGCTGGGAACCGTTTCTACCAGAATTGGCAAAAGGTCATAAGGTCGCTCTCTTCCAATTGGGAAACGTGCAATACGGCCTGGAGAACAAGCCGCTCCCTGTTAACTATTCAATTTCGTACGAGAGCCACGACCTAAATCGCTCACTCGAGGAATTAGGCATTCACAATGCCGATTTCGTTGCCTGGTCATTTGGTGCGGCCATCACCCTTGATTTTGCACTTAACAACCCGGAGAAGGTCAAATCTCTGACACTCATTGAGCCGCCAGCCATCTGGGTGCTTAGGAATCTCGGGTTACTCACCCAAGTGCTAGACCAAGATGAAAAACAGATGGATAGCCTCTCTACCAATGAGATCTCCGAAGAACAGCTGGTCTGGTTCACCCACTTTGCCGGGTTTGTTCCTCCCCACATCGATCCACGATCTCTCCCCCAATGGCCAGTATGGATGCAACACCGGCAGTCACTTCGAAACAATATCGTCGTCTTCGAACATAAGGACTCACTCGATCGACTCAAGAATTTTCATAAGCCGGTACTGCTTGTTACGGGTGAGGGGACTTCACCTTTTCTCGCTGAAATCATCAAAGTACTTGGAGAAGAGTTCCCGGATGCACGAACTTCCAAGTTCCCGGGAGGGCACGCTCCTCACCTAGCATCCCCGAAAGAATTCTTGACACGCCTTCATCAATTCTGGGCCGAAGGAAAGTGACTCTCTTCGCGATCCATCGCCATCAAGTTGTCTTCGGGCTGCGTTCTGCAAGGCGAGTTGCGATATAGAAACCAGGAATTACCAAGAATGTAATGATCGCGGAGTTCATCACGCCCGGCCAGGATTGATACGGGGTGCCGAAGGCGTAAAGAATGGATGTTCGCTGTATCCAGACTGACCAGCCCAAGATTGGCGCCACGTAACTTATGATCCACGATGCGGCCACATACGTGGCAAGGACGATGACAGCTTCACGCTTGGGGACGAGTGCCACAGCGATGCTCGCAATCACCGACATCGACACAGAGAAGGCCAAACAGAGGAGCCAGACTCGGAATATACCGAAAGTGTCTACTGAGAAGTCGATCATCGGGGAGCCGATTTTTATGACTGCTAGTGAGACGGTGGTGATGACGGCAGCGCCGAAAGTTGCCGCAACGACGCGTTCGAAGACCATTTTCGCCCACGACATAGGCGTGGACAGATACATCTCGATGCGCCCTTGCTTTAATTCATTCACCCAATTGGAAGCCTGTTGAATGATGTAACCGGAGACAAATGGCGGGATCAGCGAGGCGCAGACCCCGATGTATTGCGTCTCCATGGTGGTCTCAAAGTCACCTTGCTTGGTGACGCCTAGCCATTTGAAGATCTCCCAACTTTTGGCCACGTTCGGTTCTAGGAAGATGAGCAATGCCGTAAATGCCGCAGTAGTGATAGTCCAACTTAATAGCGCGATCCATCCCCGCGAGATATTCGATAGCCAGAAGCGCTTTGGTTTGAACTCCAGATTCTCGTTGGTAGGAATGACAACTGGCTGACTCTTGTGCAGCAATCCCATTCCGATATCTCGGTGGGTGAAGAAAAGCGCTGAAATCGAAACGAGCGCAACCGATACGACCAGCACCCCAAACATAGATAACCAATTTGTCCCCAACCCCGGTATCAACGGTCGTGACAGGTTGGCGTAATAAGTCGGCGAGAGAAAGCGCAATTTACCGAAAATGCCGATCTCCTCGGCCACATTGTTGATGACATACAAGACCACCAGAACTATCGTCACTATCCCCGCGGCCGATTTATATGTCCGCGCGAGTTGCGATACGCAGAGGGTGATTGCGAAAGCCGAAAACGCGGCCACGCCTCCGGCTAGGAATATCACAATGGAGCCGTACCAATTTGGTTGACCGCAGGCGGCCATGGTCAGTCCGGTTCCAACGCCGAGTCCCAAAGAGATAAGTAAAATCGTTATGGCGAAGCCGATAGACCTATCAACTAGCACGCGAACCCGCGATGTTCCCGTCGCAAGTGCAAGTTCCATTGCGTGCGAATCCTCGTAACCGCGTACGGCCTTCGACCCTTGAATCAATGCGTAAACGCAGAGGAAAGCCACGAATAGCGTGATGTTGTGATACGTAAGGTATCCCGCCAGAGTATCTAGACGCTCTGCAGGCCATCGCAATGGCCGCATCGCCTCGATGGCCGGCTTCATAATGGCGGCAAAACGCTCTGGCCCGCCAGAGAAGCTCTTCAGTTCCTTGTTGAGTCCCAACGCTTCGCCGTATTGCGCCAGTCCCCCGACAATGACCCAAGCCAGAATCGATACTTTCTGCTCTCTCACATACTCGAAGATGAGTGAGGTGCGTCGATTCCGACCGAAACTACTTGGCAAGCTCAGAGAAGAACACCTCCTCAAGGGAGAGTTCTCGGCTATCAAACTCAAGAATCTTCATAGTCGCCAGAAGCTTGATAATGGGATCGATGCTTCCCTGAACATTGCAATTGAATTGGTTGCCGAGAACTTCGACCTTCTCAAGGCCCGCAACATTGGCGAGGTCCGACGCGGCAATAGGCGAATCCAGAACAACGCTCAATTGGTGGATCTTGGATCGTCGCAGTTCTTCCAGAGTTCCAATCCTCAAAATATGACCCTCGTTAATCAATCCGATTCGATCGCAAACTTGCTCGACCTCTGCCAGTACATGCGAAGACAGGAGCACGCTGGTGCCTTGATCACGTGCTTCCAGCAAAAGGCCTCGAAATTCCCGCTGGATCAATGGATCCAGGCCCAGGGTCGGTTCATCAAGAATCAGAAGGGCAGGTTTGTGCATGAAGGCTTGGATGAGAAGGAGTTTCTGTTTGTTGCCGTGCGAGAGTTCCTCAAACTTCAAGTTGAGTCCAAGTTGCAGCCGGTCGGCCAGTTGGAATACATAATCGCGGTCGATCCCTCCGCGAAGCCCAGCAAGCACCTCCAGCACGTAGAGGCCCGTCATTCCCGGGAATTTAGGAAGCTCCCCTGGTAAGTATCCGATGTAGCTCTTCGTTGCCTTGCTGTTTTCACGGACAAGAAGACCATGAACATATGCCTGTCCAGCAGTTGGATGGATCAAATCCATCAGAAGTTTGATGAAGGTAGATTTTCCGGCGCCGTTCGGACCTATCAGCCCGAAGATCTCGCCTTGCTTGATCGTGATGTTCAGATCGAAGAGGCCGCGTTTGCTGCCGTAGTCCTTCGTCAGGTTCTTAGTTTCAATGGCGAACGTGTCACCCGAGGGTTGAGAATCTGATCTCATTATTTCCTGGTTTCAATAATGGTCGTTATTGAAAAGGCTAGCCTCGTAGCAAGAGGAATTTAAGGGAAATAGTGAGTAACCGTGCTCACTTAATTACGTGCACACGCTCAATGCGAGGACTAGTTAGCGCTCTCCGTCAGGATAGAGACCCGGTTATTGGAAACCGAGAGGAACCCTCCATGGACGGCAAAGTCAGTAACGACGCCATCTGCGGCTTTGATACTGACCTTTCCGTCGACAAGGATGCCAAAAAGCGGCTCATGGCCAGGGAGAATTCCGAGGTCGCCCTCAACCGTGCGAGCCGAAACCATCCGAGCTTCCCCGGACCAGACTCGTTCGGAAGGAGTGACTAGTTCTACTCCTAGCAATGCACCGCTTTCAGCCATGATTTAGCCCTTTGCCAATTCCGCGGCACGACGCTCGACATCGTCGAGTCCACCGCACATGAAGAATGCTTGTTCTGGAATGTGGTCGTAGTCGCCGTTTGCCAACGCTTCGAATGCAGCAATGGTCTCTGCGACAGGAACGAAGGATCCGTCCAAGCCGGTGAAGGCCTTCGCAACGAAGGTGTTCTGCGACAAGAAGCGCTGGATACGACGGGCACGGCCGACAAGGATGCGATCCTCTTCGGAGAGTTCGTCGATACCAAGGATTGCGATGATGTCCTGCAAGTCCTTGTAACGCTGCAAGATCTGCTTGGTGCGGTTAGCAACACGGAAGTGGTGCTCGCCGATGTAGCGAGGATCAAGGATGCGCGAGGTTGAGTCCAGCGGATCCACAGCAGGGTAGATACCAAGCTCGGAGATCGGACGGGAAAGAACCGTGGTCGCATCAAGGTGCGCGAACGTGGTGTGTGGGGCCGGGTCGGTGATGTCATCGGCAGGAACATAAATCGCCTGCATCGACGTAATCGAGTGACCACGGGTTGAAGTAATTCGCTCCTGCAACTGGCCCATCTCATCGGCGAGAGTTGGCTGGTAACCAACTGCCGATGGCATACGGCCAAGAAGGGTTGATACTTCAGAACCTGCCTGAGTGAAACGGAAGATGTTGTCGATGAAGAGCAACACGTCCTGCTTCTGAACATCGCGGAAGTACTCAGCCATTGTCAGAGCCGATAGAGCAACACGAAGACGCGTTCCTGGTGGCTCATCCATCTGACCGAAGACCAAGGCGGTCTTATTGATAACGCCGGTTTCCTTCATCTCCAGGAAGAGGTCGTTACCTTCACGGGTACGCTCACCAACACCGGCGAATACAGACACACCACCGAAGTTTTCAGCAACGCGGTAGATCATTTCCTGAATAAGAACAGTCTTACCAACACCGGCACCACCGAAGAGGCCGATCTTTCCGCCCTTTACGTAAGGGGTGAGAAGGTCGATAACTTTGATACCAGTTTCAAACATCTCGGTCTTTGACTCGAGTTGATCGAACGGAGGTGGGTTACGGTGGATTGACCAACGCTCCTTGATATCAAGGGATGCGGTCGGAACGTCTAGTGATTCGCCCAAGGTGTTGAAGACGTGACCCTTGGTTACATCTCCTACAGGGACTGAGATCGCAGATCCGGTGTCGCTCACTTCGGCGCCACGGACAAGACCATCGGTTGGCTGCATGGAGATTGCGCGCACGAGGTTGTCACCAATGTGCTGAGCAACTTCCATCGTCAAGGTACGAGCCTGACCACTCATGGTCACCTCGACATGTAGCGCGTTGAAAATCGCTGGCATGGCGTCGGCGGGGAATTCAATATCCACCACCGGTCCAATAACGCGCGCTACTCGACCTTTACCGGTTACTGTCGACATCATTCACTCCCTGCACTAGCCGAGGCGAGCGCGTCTGCGCCGCCAACAATTTCACTGATTTCTTGGGTAATTTCAGCCTGACGGGCTGCGTTCGCAAGTCGTGTCAGCGACTTGATTAGATCATCAGCATTGTCAGTTGCTGACTTCATAGCGCGACGGCGGGCAGCATGCTCAGAAGCCGCTGACTGCAGCATCGCGTTGAAGATTCGGGCTTCGATATAGCGCGGCAACAGTGCATCAAGCACTGATTCGGCATCTGGTTCGAAGTCGTACATCGGCAGAAGGCCGGTTGGAATCGGCAGATCGGTCTCGACGACCTCGAGAGGCAACATCCGCTTGGCCATCGCAGTCTGAGTAAGCATCGACTGGAACTCCGTGTAGATGATGTGGATCTCGTCGATGCCATGACCGTCGCTGAGTGAATCCGCAAGAAATGCAGTGATTAGAGAATCCGCAACTTCCTTGGCGTTCTCATAAGACGGGCTATCCGAGAAACCTGTCCACGTGCCTGCAACGGGTCGATTCCGGAACTTGTAGTAGTTGACCGCTTTGCGACCGACCAAGTACGACTTCACATCGAGCCCGCGCTCTCTGAGCGTGACTGCGAGCTGCTCGCCTTCCTTGATCGCGTTGTTCGAATATGCGCCGGCCATACCGCGGTCGGCAGTGATTATCAGTACCGCAGCGCGCTTTGGGTTCTCCGAAGGAGTTGTCAAAGGGTGGTCGGTCGATGAATACGTGGCCAGTGCAGTTACTGCACGGGTTAATTCATTCGCATAGGGTGTCGATGCCCAAACTCGTTGCTGCGCTTTGACAATACGGGAAGCCGAAATCAACTCCATGGCTTTCGTAATTTTCTTAGTCGCTTTAACCGAACGCATTCGGCGGCGATAGACGCGTAGCTGGGCACCCATGTGTTACTTCTTCTCCACTACAGGCTGAACGTACTTGGTGACTTGCTCAGCAAGCTCGCCTTCGAGTGCTTCGGCGGGTGCCTCATTAACTGGCTTAGTACCAGTCGGAATGAAGCGGGATTTGAACATGACAACTGCATCCTTCATGGACGCAATAGTGTCGTCGCTGAGTTCCTTGGTCTCGGAGATTACGTCGAAGATCTGCTTGCGCTCGAGGGCGATGAACTCAAGGAGCTCGCTCTCGAAGCGACGGATATCAACAACTGCGACATCATCGAGTTGACCTGAAGTACCCGCCCAGATCGAAACGATCTGACGCTCGAGTGAATATGGTGAGTACTGACCTTGCTTCAAGAGCTCAACCATGCGCGCACCGCGCTCGAGTTGTGCCTTAGAGGCGGCATCGAGATCGGAACCGAAGGCCGCGAAAGCCTCAAGTTCGCGGAACTGCGCAAGGTCGAGGCGCAGACGGCCTGCGATCTTCTTCATGGCCTTGGTCTGTGCCGAACCACCAACACGCGATACGGAAATACCGACGTTGATAGCTGGGCGAACACCGGCGTTGAAGAGGTCGGTCTCCAGGAAGCACTGACCATCGGTAATGGAAATAACGTTGGTAGGAATGAACGCAGATACGTCATTGCCCTTGGTTTCGATGATCGGAAGGCCGGTCATAGATCCGCCGCCGAGTTCATCGGAGAGCTTTGCGCAACGCTCGAGAAGACGTGAGTGCAAGTAGAAGACGTCTCCAGGGTAAGCCTCGCGGCCCGGTGGACGACGGAGCAACAAGGAGACCGAACGGTAGGCCTCAGCCTGCTTGGAAAGATCGTCGAAAACAATGAGGACGTGCTGTCCTGCATACATCCAGTGCTGTCCGATTGATGAACCTGTGTAAGGGGCCAAGTACTTGAAGCCCGCAGGATCCGATGCAGGGGATGCAACGATGGTTGTGTATTCCATCGCGCCAGCTTCTTCAAGAGATGCACGAACAGATGCGATGGTCGAACCCTTCTGACCGATTGCAACGTAAATGCACTTAACCTGCTTCTTTGGGTCTCCGCTCAACCAGTTTTCGCGTTGGTTGATGATGGTGTCAACAGCAACTGCAGTCTTACCGGTCTGACGGTCACCGATGATCAACTGGCGCTGTCCGCGACCGATAGCAGTCATCGCGTCGATTGCCTTGATTCCGGTTGCAAGAGGTTCTTTAACTGGTTGGCGCTGAACAACAGAAGGTGCCTGCAGTTCGAGGGCGCGACGGGCATCGGCTTTGATTTCGCCCTTGCCATCGATGGGGCGGCCAAGCGGGTCAACTACGCGACCGAGGAAGCCATCTCCTACTGGTACCGAGAGAACTTCACCTGTGCGGCGCACTGATGTTCCTTCTTCAATTCCTTCGTAATCACCGAGGATAACCACGCCGATTTCACGAACATCAAGGTTGAGGGCAAGACCGAGTGTGCCGTTCTCGAACTGCAAGAGCTCGTTGGCCATGGTCGATGGCAGGCCCTCGATACGAGCAATACCGTCGCCTGCTTGAGTGACTGTACCGATCTCGTCTCGTGCGGCGACGCCTGGATCGTACGACTTGGCAAAATTCGCGAGCGCGTCACGAATTTCCTCGGGTCGGATCTGCAGTTCGGCCATCTTTTTTCTCCCTTATCGCTTCTTCTAGTTAAATTTCTTTTTAACTCGCGGCCCCGGCGAGTGCACGCCCGGCTCCTGCAAGTCGATTGATGATGGTGCCGTCAATGATTTCGTCGCCAAATCTCACGCTCACGCCGCCTACAACACTTGGTACTACCTCGACGTTGATTCGTACTGGCTGTCCCACTTGAGCTGCTAGCAAAGTGGCCAGACGCTCTTGTTGGGCGGGTGTCAGAGGTGCGGCAACCTGAACCAGCGCAATCAGGCGGTTTCGACGGGCAGCGAGGGCATGGAAGTAATCCTCAAATGCGGCCTCGATGCTCCGTCCGCGCAGATTGCTAACCAAGTGTGAAACCAAGGTGAGCGTAGAAGCGGTGTAGTTCTTGCCTAGTAATTCGGTCACGAGGGCGGCTTTCGCCTTATCGGCACCCGGCGTGGTTAGGGCTTTGCGCAGATCGAACGAGCCGGCAATGGCTTGAGAGACTGCGAAGAACTCGTCTTCTACCCGATCTAGTTCGCCAGCAATGTTGGCCGCGGAACCCTGCGCCTCGATTGCTAGTTGTTCGACCACCGGCACGAGATCTGCGGATGAGGACCATCGCAGAGATGCGATGTTGGTGATGATCTCAAGTGCTTTCGCATCCATCGATTTACCGAAGATTTCAGTTACGAGTGCAACCTTGGAGGCGGAATCACGCGAAGGATCCGTGATCGCGCGACGCAAGGCAATCGAGCCGGCCAGAACCTCAGCGCAGGAAAA
>DASXUM010000038.1:0-6092 GCA_036504835.1 Candidatus Nanopelagicaceae bacterium | reverse complement strand
CTGCGCAATTGCAGAATCCTTGAACCGCTCTTCGAAACGCTGGAAAGCCTCCGACTGCGATTCGTAATACACATCCTGCAAAACCGGCAGAGCCTTAAGGTCTTCTTGAATCTGCAACCTTTGCGCGGGTGTAACCACTCCGCCCGAGCATGATGGTGACTCAGATAAAGATCCGCAGAGATAGACCGAGACTTCAATCTTGTTGTACCAGTAATCCTTCATGGCACTGACTTGAGAGTTCGAAAGCAGGCCAATACCAAGCAAAGAGAGCGAGATTGCAACCGTGATTACAACGGCGAAGGTCATCGTGAGGTTACGGCGAAGCCCGATTCGGACTTCGCTTAGTAGAAACCGTGCGCGCATTACTCTTCTCCCTTAACCGGTGTATCCATAGACGCCGCGAACTTGATCGCGAATGACATGCCCTGCATCGAGTTCGATAACCCGCTTACGCATCTGGTCGACAATCCCCGAATCGTGGGTGGCCATGACGACGGTAGTGCCTTCGCGGTTGATCCGGTCGAGCAATTTCATAATGCCCACCGAGGTGGCCGGGTCGAGGTTTCCGGTCGGCTCATCCGCAATGAGAATGGCGGGGCGGCTGACATAGGCACGGGCAATGGCCACGCGCTGCTGCTCACCGCCGGAAATCTCGCTGGGGCGACGATCCCCTTTGTCCTCGAGGCCGACGAGTTCTAGAACTTCGGGAACCTCGCGGGCGATCTCCTTCTTGGAATAGCCAAGGACGTGAAGGGTGAAGGCGACGTTTTCGAAGATGGTCTTGTTGGGTAGCAGGCGAAAATCCTGGAAGACCGTGCCGACCTGGCGACGGAGTTCGGGAACCTTATGCGTTGCCAAGGTGTTCAGATTCTTGCCCGCCACATGAATAGTCCCCGTCGTGGGCCGTTCCTCGCGCAGAACCAACCGTAAGAAGGTGGACTTGCCCGAGCCGGAGAGTCCGACGAGAAAGACAAACTCGCCCTTGACCACTTCGAGATTGACGCTGTCGAGGGCAGCCTTCTCCTGGCCAGGGTAAAGCTTGCTTACATTCTCAAAACGAATCACAAAGACTCCAAAATGGTCGACGTCAATCTATGGCCCTAGTTTAGGCAAAGGCCTCACTCCAATTGCCGTAAAAGCGGCCATTTCCACCCAGAATCTGAGCCGTCGGCGCCGATAATTCAAGGCTCTACCTCATATTGAGAGAAATTGAGAGAAATCTGCGCCTTTGCCGTGAAATATGTCTCCGTGGTTTGTCGTGACGCGAACTAGTCCTCGCTCTCGGTGCAAAATGTGCCGCCGGACTATCGGCGCGAAAAGAACTAGTCCTCGCTCGGTGCCGAACTCCTACGCCAGCGAATTCCGGCCTCGATGAAATCATCGATCTCGCCGTTGAGCACTGCGGCGGTGTTTCCCGTTTCATGGTTGGTGCGAAGATCCTTCACCATTTGATACGGATGCAGAACGTATGACCGCATCTGGTTTCCCCACGATCCGGAGTTGTCGCCCTTCAACGCATTCATCTTTGCTTGCTCTTCTTGGCGACGGCGATCCAAAAGTTTCGATTGCAGAACTGCCATAGCAGTTGCTCGGTTTTGAATCTGCGAGCGCTCGTTCTGGCAAGAGACAACGATCCCGGTAGGAATATGCGTAATACGCACCGCGGAGTCAGTTGTATTCACACCCTGTCCACCTGGGCCAGAGGAGCGAAAAACATCTACGCGAATATCCTTCTCGTCGATCTCGATGTGATCGCTCTGCTCGACAACCGGAACAACTTCGACGCCCGCAAAAGATGTATGTCGGCGGCTCTGGCTATCAAATGGTGAAATGCGCACTAGGCGATGCGTTCCCTGCTCAACCGATAACGTCCCGTATGCATATGGAGCCTCCACCCGGAAAGTCGTGGACTTGATCCCCGCCTCTTCTGCGTATGAAGTTTCCAAGACATCGACTTTGTAGTTGTGCCGCTCGCAGTAACGCAGGTACATACGCATCAAAGTCTCAGCCCAGTCGGCCGCCTCGACTCCCCCGGCCTCGGAGCGGATGGTGATCAAAGCATCGCGATCGTCGTACTCGCCGTTAAGCAAGGTTTGAACTTCTAATTCGCCGATCGCCTTCTTCACCGATTCCAGCTCGCGTTCGGCATCCTTCAAGGCGGCCTCATCGGATTCGTTCTGGGCTAACTCAATAAGAATGGGAAGGTCTTCCACCCGCTGGCGCAGATCAACCAGGCGCTTGATCTCGCTCTGGACCCGCGAGAGTTTGCTGGTGACCTTCTGCGCAGCCTCCGGGTCGTCCCAAAGATTGGGAACCCCTGCTGCCTCTTCAAGGACTTTGGCATCCTCGCGGAGTTTGGGGAGGTTGAGGACTTTCTCAATGGAAACGAGGGTGGCGTCTATCTCTGCAATCTCCAGGTCGTATTCACGGTCAGCCACGGGGTAAGGATAGCCAGTTTTCAATGCCCCTGAATTACGGCGTACGGTCGCTCTCCGCTTCAACGGTGGTATGAATTTCAACATAAGGCGATGTTTGGGGTAATCGAAACGGAAGTACGGCACGTGCAGAGGTGGATATTCGAACTCGATTGCCACTGCACGAGAAATCCCTCAAAGCGATCTGCCGGAGTTCAATCCGACGTAACTCTCTGCCACTTTCGGTCCACTGGCCTAGATCTTCGATGACTTTGCCATATGCGGCCTGGCAATCAATGGGAACCGTCACGCCAGAATTGCCTTTGTAGTACGAAGCTAGATCCATACTGTGAGAGGCACGTATTGCAGCCGATTCGCTGGCATGAATTAAAGATTGTCTCGAAACGGAAAGAGATGCGATATCAGTTATGAGAATTAGGACGCCAATCGTGACCAAGAAAAGCCCGATTGTCAGAATCGATATCGACCCTCGCTCGTCTTTTGCCCAGCGCGAGTATTCCATCCGTCCAATGCGCTTCATTGCCATGGTGAGACATATTCTTGAGCCGAGACTTCGACGATACGGTGTGTTCTAGGTGATGCAAGTGTCAGATTTGCGCGAACTCTTGCACCCGGAGTCAGGCATGGGTCTGCTGAACATGAAAAGACAACTCGCATAGCGGAGATATCGGCCTCCGAAAACCCCATCCGATGAGCACCGTAATTCAGAACAAAATCTGCCCGTAAACGAGCTCCATCAATCGACTGGCTCGACACATAAGCTCTAACAATCTGACGAACCAAGGATCGCGCTTGGATTTCCGAGTTACTCAACTCCGCAAATTGGGTGAGGTAGATAAACAACGGCAGGAAAAGCGGGATGGCAAGAATGACAAACTCAACCGAGGCGCTCCCCGCATTCAACTTCATCGCCGATTGCATTCGCGTGCATCGTGATGTGGGCACCATTATGGGCGGCGCTCCATGACGGCAATTCCTGAGACTTCCGTGGAGGGCGTCCCCACTCCGTTCAAGAAAGGCAGTGAAGGTATGAGACGAGGAAGGAGTCTGGAACGGTGGCTTACAACCAACTGGAGTTCGTCGAAGGAATGCGGGGATGAAAAGGAAATCACCTCGTCAGAGGATGGAACTATTGCCGATATCGCCTCGGTGGACGCTGCACTTTGCGCATAGGTGAGATCAAGATTTCTGAAATTGACGGCAACGATCAGTTCAATAGCGATGAGAAAGAGCGCCATCAATGGAATTACCACCAAAGCACTCTCCACTGCTCCTTCCTGATCGCGCCAGAGTCGCTTAACGAATTCCATTCATCGAATCCAGGGAGTTGCGAAGAATTGCTGTCAAGCGCGGCGCTGCAATCATCCAGATAGCCGTGACCAAGCCCGTTGTCATCAGTACTACCAAGACCCAACCTGGAACGTCGCCTCTTTCACTACTTCCGGCCCTCGAAAGCAAAAAGCGTTTGCTCGCACAATTCCTCATTTGCACCACGGACACTTGGGCCTTGGTGAAAAGACCTGTGAGCCACGTCTGCCAACCTTGAAAAAGTCTTGATATATGTCCCGCATTTCTCATCGATAGCTCCTTAATTGAATCGCGAGTGCCCCGTGCGCTCGTCTGAGAATTCTTCATCTCCGAATGGTTCGAGAATTCAAAACCGCTTCCGTTGTGCAAATCCTCAGGAAGCGAACAGATTGAGATGGGTCAATGAGGGCCAGAGCGCGAAGAGCACCGAAATGGGAAGGATAAGAAATACGACAGGTACCATCATCGAGATCTCGGCCTTGCCTGCCTTGTCCATCAATATATTGCGCTGATTTTGTCTCGCTTCCGCAGCGTGGCGCTGCAGGACTTCGATAAGGGGCGCTCCCCTCAACATGGCATTTATCAAAGAGTCAACAAAGCGTCGAATGACGACCGAATCCACCCTGCGACCGAAGGTGTCTAGCGCATCCTGGAAGGATCCACCGTTTCGAACCGCCTCAATGACCTTGCTGAATTCGCAAGCCAACACGCCCCGCGATCGATTTGAAATACGCGACATGGCGTTCAATGGAGTTTCGCCAGCGGACAATGACAATGTCATCATCTCGATTATTGAGGCGAACTCACTCTCAATTGCCAGGCGATACCTGGTCACTTCACGGCTCAACCGTTGGTCGATCACAAAAAATAGCGTCACACCGACAGTGGCACTCAATAGCGCTGCCGGAAATATGGAATTCACTATGAGAAATCCGAACACAAAGGAAGTTGCAGCCCCTATCGAAGCCCAAGTGATCTGCTGCAATCGAAAAGTTGCGTACTCCTCCTCACGACCAATTCGAGCGAGCCTTGCTCGGATTCGAGTTCTGTCTGGAAGATCTTTCGCATATGTACTTGATCGAAGAAGAATCCCCTCTCGACATACCGGGTCGTCTTTCGATCCCCACACAGCGACACCTAGGGCGCAGAGCAAGGGAGGGATGACAACAGCATCTATTGCCATTTGCTTACTCGAAGACCCGTGGCGAGTTGGGAAGCTGCGCAAGTCTTCCCATCCACAAATAAGCCAGGCTCGTCAGTACCAGGCCGGTAAGGAGAATCATCACGCCCCCAGGCTGTGCGAAAGCCTGTACTGTCCCCGGCTGGCTTGAGAGAAGTAGTAGCAAGAGCCATGGGGCGGCCGAGGAAAGATGGGCTGAATTCTTAATCCAGCCGTGCTTTATTTCAATTTCCTTCCGAAGCGCAAGATCCTGGCGCAGGAAATCTCCCAGAGTTCTAAATATCTGGAGAAGTTCGGACCCTCCCAAAGATTTCGCAAGTAGAACGGCCTCCAGAATCTGATCGCTGCCATGGCTATTCAATCGCGTCTTTAGCCTCTGAGCTGCCCTGAGGAAATCTCCGCTTGTAAGCAGCTCCTGGTGAAACCTAACAAAGTGGGATCGAACCTGCTCGGGACCTCGACTTCCTAGCCCCACTAACGCCTCAGTGAGCGAGAGGCCTGAATGTATGGCTGAAATTAGATGGTCCGTCACTTCGGGCCAGACTTGAAGCAACTGCGTCTGCAACCGCCGCTCCCGCTTGCGCATATAAGCCCACGATATGACCACCGAAAAAATCGAAAAGGGGGCGGTGATTATCAAGGACTTTGTCCAGCCAAGTACGACAATCGTCACAAGTACCGCGCTTACCGTGCAATTGAGGTATGTCCTATTCCTTTTGACAAGCCCTGCCACACGAACTGATGAATCGAGGTGTGGTGACCTGTTTTGCGCGGTGGTTCGTCGGTCGCTGAGTAAGACCTTCATTCCCAGTGCGCATAGAGAGCAAGCGACCAAACCAACGAATATCGGTTGACCCGCGACCGAAGCTAGGCCCACCGTTGTAACCGCCGGCAACATCAGGCTTCGGCTTTGCAAGCGGTCGAAAGTGCCAGACGAGAAAACTTCTCGGGGTGAGGAAGAGAGCCTAACCCTCGCTCGTATTTCCCTTTATCCCACAACCAAAGAGTTTCGATCTCAATGTGATCATTTTCCATTCGGCCAGTCAGTGATGAGACTTCGATTATTCGCCGTCTGCCATCCGCGTCGAGGGACATCTGCACAACTATGTCGATCGCAGAAGCAACCGTTGGCCCAATGAACTTCTGTGAAATATTTTCTCCAGCAAGCA